>JBDTAC010000024.1 GCA_039924845.1 Bacteroidia bacterium | reverse complement strand
CCTAATCCGGTGCAACCAATTTTTAGCAAATTGGTACTTTTCCCAGAAGCAAACAATGGCGGATTGTGCCCTGCATTTACATAGTTAAGCACGCGCGTAACCATGTTGTATTTCGCTATAAAAAGTGTGATAAATTTTTCACCTTTTGCATTCGCCATCACTTTTGAGTTTAACTCTTTTACCAAATCGGCAAGCGTGGTGGTGTGGTTAAATAAAATTCTCAAATTGGCTTGAAAGTTCGACATCAACAAAGCCGCCGCCACTCCTTTTCCAGAAACATCCGCCATACAAAATGCAATTTCATTTTCGTTTAAACGGATGAAATCGTAATAATCGCCGCCCACTTGCTGATGCGGCAAATACACTGCAGCTACGTCCAATTGTTTATCGTGCGGAAGTGAACTCGGGAAAAGCATAGACTGCATTTCAGAAGCCAAATCCAACTCCTTTTGAACGGCTGCTTGGCGGATATTATCTTTTGCTAATTTTTTATTTTCAATGGCTACAATAATAATATTGGTAAGCGTTTGAATAAATGGCAAATGCTTGATGGCAGCACTTACTTCCAATTTATCTTCGTTCAAATCTCCAATTAAAACATACGCTAAAGGCACCGTTTTATGAAAAACAGGAATGATAATTTCAAATGTTTTTTTGAGTGATTTCGAAACAGAATCAATCGTGGTAATTTCTTTGATATTGGCGAAATCTTTTTCTACATCTATCTTGTTATAATCATCATCAACGCCATATTTCAGAATCGTTTTCCAGGTTTCACTTTTGCTGAATAAAATTAATTTTCCGATATTTAATTGGTTACGCAAAGTATTTTCATACGTTGCCAACAATTGACTAACCGATTGATTGCTGTTGATTGCTTTGGTAACTTCCAGCAAAGCATTTAATTTAATATCCTTTATTTTCGGTCTGGAAACTGCTATCTCTTTCATAATTTTTGTCCTCACATCACAAAATAATTACTGAAAAATTATTTTTTTAAACGGTAATTGGAGAAGTTGTTTTCGAAAATTTATTTTTCGAAAGGCTCATTCTGTTTACAAAATCATCAAACAAATAACGTGCATCGTGCGGACCAGGAGAAGCTTCTGGATGGTATTGTACCGAAAAAACATTTTTGTCTGTAAGCCTTATCCCTTCTATTGTTCCGTCATTCAAATTAACATGCGTAATTTCTACATTTATTGCTTTCTTAGTATCTTCTTCTTTGATACCGAAACCATGATTTTGAGAAGTAATTTCTGATTTCCCTGTGAGTAAATTTTTTACTGGATGGTTGATTCCACGATGTCCTTTGTGCATTTTATACGTTGGAATTCCGCATACTTGCGCAATGAGTTGATGTCCTAAACAAACTCCAAACACCGGTATCCCGCTATTGATAATCTCTTTCACCAAATTAATTTCATCTTTCATCACTGAAGGATCGCCAGGTCCGTTGGAAAGCATAAATCCATCTGGTTTCCATTTCAACATTTCTTCCAAAGATGTTTTCATCGGAAAAACTTTTAAATAACAATCCCGTTCAACAAGGCTTCGCAAAATATTTTTTTTCACGCCCATATCCAACACCGCTACTTTGTTGGTTGCATCGGCATTTCCAAGAAAATACGCATTTTTTGTAGTTACTTTTGAAGACAGTTCCAAACCTTGCATGGAAGGAACTTTCGCCAATATTTTTTTGAGTTTTTCTACGTCCGTTTCTTCGGAAGAAATAATTGCGTTCATTGCGCCTTTGTCACGAATATAACGCACCAAAGCACGTGTATCCACATCAGAAATAGCGACAATTGACTGCTCCAAAAAATAATTTTTCAAAGAGCCTTCCGAGTTTTTACGTGAATGAAACTCATTAAATTGTTTACAAATCAAACCGGCAATTTTAATCGAATCCGATTCTACTTCGTCTTTGTTTACGCCGTAATTACCGATGTGCACATTTGTTGTAACAACTATTTGTCCGAAATAAGAAGGATCTGTAAATATTTCTTGATAGCCTGTCATGCCTGTATTAAAGCATATTTCGCCGGTAGCTGTGCCTATTTTTCCGGCAGCTTTTCCGTAAAATACTTTATCATCGTCCAATAATAATACGGCTGTTTTTTTAGGAATATATTTCATTTTTGATTGCATAAAAAAAGGATAAAGCAAAAATACTTTATCCTTTTCTTGATTTAAAATTTATTTTTAAACATTACTCGCTTTTTGTTTCGTCTTCACTTTTTTTAGCTGCTTTTTTCGGCTTTGTTTCTTTTACATCGCCTTCAACTTCTGTTGCTTCTACTTCCGCATCAGCTACGCCTGTTACTTTTTTCTTGGTGCTTCTTCTGCGAGTTGTTTTTGCTTTTTTAGCGGTATCTTTTCCGGCTAACATTGCTTCGTTGAAATCTACCAATTCGATGAAACACATTTCTGCATTATCTCCCAAACGATTTCCTGTTTTCAAGATGCGTGTGTATCCACCTGGTCTGTCAGCAATTTTTACAGCGATATCTCTGAAAAGAGTCGTTACTGCGTCTTTGTCTTGCAAATAGCTAAACACGTGTCTTCTTGCGTGTGTCGAATCTTCTTTTGATTTTGTCAAAAGAGGCTCCACGTAAACGCGCAATGCTTTTGCTTTTGCAAGTGTTGTGTTTATTTTTTTATGTTTGATAAGCGAGCTTGCCATGTTTGCCATCAGTGCTTTTCGGTGGCTGGCTGTTCTACTTAAATGATTTACTTTGCTTCCGTGTCTCATCGTTAATTAATTTTCTGCGTTCAAAAAAATATTTTTTCGAAGCCTCTTTTTTTAGTCTTTATCCAATTTATATTTTGCCAAATTCATTCCAAAAGTAAGTCCTTTTGATTGAACTAAGTCTTCTAATTCTGTCAATGATTTTTTGCCGAAATTACGAAATTTCAACAAATCATTTTTATTGAAAGAAACCAATTCTGCCAAGGTATCTACATCCGCAGCTTTCAAGCAATTCAATGCTCTTACGGATAAATCCATATCTACTAATTTCGTTTTCAATAATTGGCGCATGTGAAGTGATGATTCATCAAATTCGTCTGTTGCCATTTTTTCTTCTGCATTCAAAGTAATTTTCTCATCGGAAAACAACATAAAATGGTGAATTAAAATTTTAGCAGCTTCTTTTAACGCTTCTTTCGGATGAATGGATCCATCGGTAACAATATCCATGATTAATTTTTCATAATCTGTTTTTTGTTCCACACGGTAATTTTCGATGCTGTATTTTACGTTTTTAATAGGTGTGTAAATAGAGTCAATCGCAATTAATCCTGCATGTGCATTCAACGGTTTGTTTTCTTCTGCCGGAACATATCCTCTACCTTTGTCAATGGTCAATTCTATTTTTAATTTTACGGTAGGTTCCATATTGCAAATCACCAAATCCGGATTCAATACTTGAAATCCAGAAGTATGTTTTCCGATATCGCCTGCTGTAAAAACATTTTTTCCAGTTACAGTAACGGTTACTCTTTCAGTATCCGTATCAATTTGTTTTTTAAAACGAACTTGTTTTAAATTGAGGATTATTTCGGTTACATCTTCGGTTACACCTTTGATAGAAGAAAATTCATGATCAACACCATCCATTTTCATGGAGGTAATTGCATGTCCTTCTAATGAAGATAATAATATTCTTCTGAGTGCATTCCCAACTGTAATGCCATATCCAGGCTCTAAAGGACGGAATTCGAATTGTCCTTCTGTCTCATTGGAATTTATCATTATAACCTTGTCAGGTTTCTGAAAAGCTAAAATTGCCATGTTTCGTTTGTGGTTTTAAGTGATTGATTAATTCAAAAAATTATTTAGAATACAACTCGACGATAAGATGCTCCTTGATGTTTTCAGGTATTTGTTGTCTTTCAGGAAGTGAAATTAGTTTACCTGTAAACGTAGTTGCGTTGTAATCTATCCAAGGATATTGGCTTGCTTTTGAAGATCCAGCAGCATTGCTGATTACTTCCAACGATTTCGACTTTTCTCTAACTGAAATCATATCTCCCGGCTTCAAAGTATAAGAAGGAATATTCATAGAACGTCCGTTTACAGCAATGTGTCCGTGAGAAACCAATTGGCGTGCTGCACTTCTTGTAGGCGCAATTCCCATACGATATACCACGTTGTCAATACGCGCTTCGATTAATTGAAGCAATACCTCTCCTGTAATTCCTTTGCTTCTGGAAGCATTGTCAAATATTTTGGCAAATTGTCTTTCCAAAATACCATACGTGTATTTCACTTTTTGTTTTTCCTGAAGCTGAGTAGAATACTCTGATTGCTTTGCTCTTTTTTTAGTCAATCCGTGTTGCCCTGGAGGATAATTTTTTTTCTCCAATGCTTTATCCGGACCAAAAATAGGTTCTCTAAATTTTCTTGCGATTCTTGATTTGGGGCCTGTATATCTTGCCATTTCTACAAATTATAAATTGTCGTTATTAATTTTAATACTGATTTTGTTATACTCTTCTTCTTTTTGGAGGTCTGCAACCGTTGTGTGGAATTGGAGTGATGTCCACGATTTCAGTTACTTCAATTCCTGAATTAGAAAGCGTTCTGATTGCAGATTCTCTACCTCCACCTGGTCCTTTTACAAACACTTTTACTTTTTTTAATCCTGCATCGTGTGCTACTTTAGCACAATCTGCCGCAGCTAATTGAGCTGCATAAGGTGTGTTTTTTTTAGATCCTCTAAATCCCATTTTACCGGCACTCGACCAAGAAACCACTTCTCCTGCCATATTGGTAAGGGAAATAATAATATTATTGAAAGTTGCATTGATATGCGCTTCTCCGATTACATCTACTTTTACAACTCTTTTTTTTGCTGCTTTTGCAGGAGCTGCACCACCTTGTGCCGTTGTTGTTTTAGCCATTTTTTTTGTTGTTGAAAAATTATTTTTTCAAATACGATTTACGCTTGTTTATTTAGTAACTTTTTTCTTGTTCGCAACTGTTTTCTTACGACCTTTTCTTGTTCTTGCATTGTTTTTGGTCGTTTGCCCTCTAACAGGAAGCCCTAAACGATGTCTCATTCCTCTGTAAGAACCAATATCTACCAAACGTTTTATGTTTAATTGAACTTCAGAACGAAGTGCGCCTTCTAACTTATATTTATCAGTAAGGATGGTACGTATTTTATTCAATTGATCATCTGACCATTCTTGAACTTTCACGTTTAAATCAATACCTGCTTCTGCCAGAATTTTTTTTGCAGAACTTCTGCCTATCCCGTAAATATAGGTTAATCCTATTTCGCCTCTTTTGTTTTTTGGTAAATCAATACCAGCTATTCTTGCCATTTAATTTATATTATTGGTTTTTATTTTTGCCTTTGTTTAAACTTAGGAGTTTTTTTGTTGATAACGTATAAGCGCCCTTTTCTACGGACGATTTTGCAATCTACGCTCCTCTTTTTTATAGACGACCTTACTTTCATTTTTCCTGATTTTTATTTTACTGATAAATTATTTATACCTGTATGCTATTCTTCCTTTTGTTAAATCGTACGGCGACATTTCTACTTTTACTTTATCACCCGGTAATATTTTTATATAATGCATTCTCATTTTTCCTGAAATATGAGCGGTTACCACGTGCCCATTTTCTAATTCCACCCGAAACATAGCATTCGACAAGGCTTCTAATATTGTTCCGTCTTGTTCTATTGATGCTTGTTTTGCCATTTATTTATTTTAATTATTTTTTCGCTCTTATTACTTTTTCTATTTCTTCAAAGGAAGATAATATATCTACTTTGTCTAATCCTACAGCAACCGTGTGTTCAAAATGCGCTGATGGTAATCCGTCTACTGCTGTAATTGTCCAACCATCTCGTTCTTGTCTCACATTCTTCTTTCCCATATTAATCATTGGTTCTATTGCTATCACCAATCCTTTTTGCAATTTCTGTCCAGCACCCCTTTTGCCATAATTCGGTACTTCTGGGTCTTCGTGTAATTTTCTACCTACTCCATGTCCTACCAACTCTCTCACCACCGAATAACCATTACTTTCTGCGTGTTCCTGAACAGCGTTCGAAATATCTCCGATGCGTTTCCCGACAACAACATTCTCCAGTCCTTTATAAAGAGATTCTTTTGTTACTTCCAAAAGTTTTAACACTTCTGGTTTTCCTTCGCCCGCAATAAAAGTGTAGGCAGAATCTCCATAAAAATTATTTTTCAAAACACCGCAATCTACCGAAACTACATCTCCTTCCTTTAATTCATATTTACCAGGTATTCCGTGTACAACTTGTGCATTCAAAGAAATACACAAACTATTCGGGAAACCATGATATCCTTTAAAAGCAGGACTCGCTCCATTATCGAGAATAAATTCCTCGGCAACTTTATCAAGCTCCAGCGTTGTGATGCCCGGTTTTATGTGCTTAGCTACTTCGGCTAATGCTTTTCCAACAAGTAAAGAACTTTCTCTTATTAATTCAATCTCTTCGTTCGTTTTGTAATAAATCATCTTATTCCTAATCCAATAATCAACCCGTAACAGCCATTCCCATTGATGATTTACCTTTAATCCGTCCTGTTTTCATTAATCCGTCGTAATGACGCATCAGTAAATGACTTTCAATTTGTTGCAATGTATCCAATACAACACCTACCAAAATAAGTAAAGATGTTCCACCATAAAAATGAGCAAACTGAACACTAATACCAAATTTTATCGCAATAGCGGGAAGTATCGCTACGATAGCCAAAAATACAGATCCTGGCAAAGTAATTTTCGACATAATAGAATCTAAAAACTCTGCTGTTTTCTTACCTGGTTTAACACCTGGAATAAAGCCACCATTGCGTTTCATATCTTCCGCCATTTGGTTCGGATTAACTGTAATCGCAGTATAGAAATAAGTAAAAATAATGTTCAAGAAAAAGAACACAAAATTATACCAAAATCCATTCGGATCAGAAAAAGCACCTACAAAGCCAGAAAGAGATTCGGATTTCGAAAATCCAACCAACGTGAGTGGAATGAACATAATTGCTTGTGCAAAAATGATTGGCATAACACCCGCAGCATTCACTTTTAAAGGAATGTACTGGCGAACACCTCCGTATTGCTTATTTCCAACAATTTTTTTCGCATATTGAACAGATATTTTACGAGTTCCTTGAACCAATAAAATACATGCCATAATAACCAATAACAAAAACACCAATTCTATCAACAACATAATTAATCCGCCACCATCCGATGCAACACGCGATCCGAATTCGGACACGAACGCAAAAGGAAGTCTGGAGATAATTCCAATCATAATAATCAAAGAGATACCATTTCCAATTCCTTGATCGGTAATACGTTCACCCAACCACATTACAAACATGGTTCCAGCGACCAAAATAAGCGTGGATTGCATCCAGAAGAAACTGCTTTGCGGTCCGATATAAGGAACAATTTGCGAAGCAATATAGCCAGGTGCTTGAAATAAAGTAATTACAACCGTTAATATACGTGTGTATTGTTCAATTTTTGTTCTACCACTTTCACCTTCTTTTTGAAGTTTTTGAAAATGTGGAATTGCCATGCCCAATA
Source organism: Bacteroidia bacterium (assembly GCA_039924845.1). Classification (NCBI taxonomy): domain Bacteria; kingdom Pseudomonadati; phylum Bacteroidota; class Bacteroidia; species Bacteroidia bacterium. Next base: position 17,995 of record JBDTAC010000024.1, on the reverse strand, counting down.
ACTGTATCACGATGGATGCAGAGATGTATGGCATAATTCCTAAACCAAAAATAGAAGCTCTTGAAAAAGCTCCACCAGCAAAAAGATTAATCAACGCAACAAGTCCGGAAGATTCTCCATGAGCTTGTAATTTAGTTGGATCAACACCTGGTAAAATAACATAAGAACCCAATCTGTAAATAGCCACGTACCCGAGAGTAGTGAGAATGCGAAAACGCAAATCCTCTATTTTCCAAATATTCTTTAATGTTTCTAATAATTTTTTCATATTACAATTTTATGGCTGCACCACCTTTTGCTTCTATTGCAGTAATTGCAGTAGCAGAAAAAGCATTTGCTTTCACTTCTATTTTTGCTTTTAATTCACCTCTTCCTAATATTTTTACGAGGTCGTTTTTAGATGCCAATCCGCTTTTCACAAAAAAATCTTTGTCAAACGCAGAAACTTTTTTCTCATCTACCAATTTTTGAAGAACATCCAAATTTATACCCACATATTCCACGCGGTTAATATTCTTGAATCCAAATTTAGGTAAACGTCTTTGCAATGGCATTTGACCACCTTCAAAACCTCTTTTTGCAGAATATCCAGAACGAGATTGAGCTCCTTTATGTCCTTTTGTGGAAGTTCCGCCTTTACCCGATCCTTGTCCTCTGCCTAAACGCTTTTTAGCGTTTTTTACCGAACCTTCTGCCGGTTTTAAATTACTTAAATTCATATTTTTATAAATTAAATTTCCTCTACGGAAACTAAGTGTTTTACTTTATTTATCATTCCAATAATCTGAGGCGTAGCTTCTGCCTCTACGCTGTGTTGCGGGGTTAAACCAAGTGCCTTTAATGTTCTTTTTTGGCGCTCCGTTCTATTGATTCCGCTTTTTGTTTGTGTTATTTTTAATTTACTCATTTTAAAAAATATTTTTTTAACCGTTAAAAACTTTTTCCAATGAAATACCTCTGCTTTGTGCTACTGCAACTGCATCTCTCATATTCACTAAGGCATCAATCGTAGCTTTTACTACGTTATGCGGATTGGAAGATCCTTTTGATTTCGCCAATACATCTTTCACGCCAACGCTTTCTAATACAGCACGCATCGCACCACCTGCAATTACGCCAGTACCATGAGAAGCTGGTTTCAAAAATACAAATGAACCACTGTATTTCCCAGTTTGTTCATGCGGAACAGTTCCTTTATGGATAGACACTTTTATCAAATTTTTCTTAGCATCATCAATTCCTTTAGTGATGGCATCCGTAACTTCTTTTGCCTTACCAAGACCATATCCAACAATTCCTTTTTCATTCCCCACTACCACAATCGCAGAAAAACTGAATGTTCTTCCACCTTTGGTTACTTTAGTTACACGTTGAATACTAACAAGTCTATCTTTTAACTCAATATCACTTGGCTTAACTTTTTTTGTGTTTTCGTTTGACATTTTTTATTTTTTAAAATTTAAGTCCGCTTTCTCTTGCTGCTTCTGCTAATGATTTCACTCTTCCGTGATATAAATAACCATTACGGTCAAATACTACAGATTGAATGCCTGCACTTACAGCTTTTTGTGCGATGGCTTTCCCAACAAGTTGAGCTTGCTCAATTTTGTTCATTTTCTTCGCTTTTACACCTTTTTCAGAAGAAGATGCTGCCATCAACGTTTTTCCTTGCTCGTCATCAATCAACTGAGCATATATTTGCTTATTGCTTCTAAAAACAGTTAGTCTTGGTGTAGTGGCACTGCCAGAAATCACCTTACGAATCCTGTTTTTAATTCTTTCTCTTCTGCGTTCTTTTGTTAGTATCATTTGTTCTCTTAATTAATGTGCTTCAAAAAATTATTTTCCTGCTGATTTTCCTGCTTTTCTTCTTAATTGTTCACCTACAAATTTAACACCTTTTCCTTTGTAAGGCTCAGGTTTTCTGAACGAACGAATTTTAGCAGCAACACTTCCTATCAATTCCTTATCTGCTGATTCTAAAATAATAGTAGGATTTTTTCCTTTGTCAGCAGTTGTTGTTAATTTAATTTCTTTTGGAATTTCGAAAGCGATATTATGTGAATAACCTAAAGTTAATTCCAACAATTGACCTTTCGCTGCAGCGCGATAACCTACACCCACTAATTCTTGCTCTGTTTTATATCCTATAGAAACACCTTTTACCATATTGGCAATAAGCGCACGGTACAAACCATGTAAAGCTTTGTGTCTTTTTTGATCTGTCGCACGAGCCAATGTTACGTGTCCATCTTCTACTTTCGCAGTAATGGCGGTATCCATAGACCGATACAATTCTCCTTTAGCACCTTTAACAGTTACTTTGTTTTTATCAGAGACACTTACTTCAACTCCTTTTGGAAGTGCAATAGCTAATTTTCCTATTCTTGACATATTTATTTTCTCCTGTATGATTGATTAGTAAACGAAACAAAGAACTTCTCCGCCTACGCTTTGTTTCCGTGCTTCTTTATCGGTCATAACACCTTTGGATGTAGAAAGTATTGCTACGCCCAACCCGTTTAGAACTCGCGGCATTTTTTGAATACCTGCGTATTTTCTCAAACCTGGTTTACTAATACGATCCAAACTTACGATAGCGGATTCTTTTGTAACAGGATGGTATTTTAAGGCAATTTTAATTGAACCTTGAACATTGTTATCCTCAAATTTATAGTTGAGAATGTATCCTTTTTCAAAAAGAATTTTTGTGATTTCTTTTTTGATATTAGAAGCTGGAATTTCAACCACTCTGTGATTTGCCTTGATAGCATTCCGAACTCTTGTAAGGTAATCTGATATTGGATCTGTCATTTTTTGTTTTTTATATGTTACTCCGCACGCAGAGCAATTATATTTATAATTATTTTATTTACTTACCAGCTTGCTTTAGTTACTCCCGGGATTTTTCCGTTCAAAGCCATTTCTCTGAATGTGATACGAGAAATACCAAATTGTCTCATATAACCTCTCGGTCTTCCTGTTAATTTACAACGATTGCGCATACGAGTTTTAGAAGAAGCTCTTGGAAGATTTGCCAAAGCAACTAAATCTCCTGCTGCTTTTAATTCTTCTCTTCTTTTTGCATATTTTTCAACAAGTTTACGTCTTTTGACTTCCCTTGCTTTCATTGATTCTTTTGCCATATCGCCCGAAAATTATTTTTTACTGTTTTTAAATGGAAGACCAAATTCAGATAATAAAGCCAATGCTTCTGTATCATCATTTGCCGAAGTAACAAAGGTAATATCCATACCCATTATTTTACTTACTTTATCAATGTCTATCTCCGGAAAAATAATTTGTTCTGTAACACCTAAAGTGTAATTTCCATTTCCATCAAATGCTTTGTCGTTGATCCCTCTAAAATCTCTGATACGTGGAAGAGCCACAGAAATCAAACGATCTAAAAATTCATACATCATATCGCCTCTAAGCGTTACTCTTACTCCGATAGCTACTCCTTTTCTCAATTTAAAATTGGAAATATCTTTTTTAGAATACGTTGCTACTGCTTTTTGTCCAGTAATCGTAGTCATTTCTTTGATAGCAACATCAATCATTTTTTTATCTGCCACCGCATCGCCTACGCCTTGGTTCAAGCATATTTTTTTCAATACAGGAACTTGCATTGGGCTGGAGTACGAAAACTTTTTTTGCAGTGCAGGCACTACATCTTTTCTGTACTTGTCTTTTAATCTTGGTGAATAAGTCATTATTTAATTACCTCCCCTGTCGTTTTTGAATAGCGAACTAATTTATTTGTTTTTTCATCTCTTTTTCTTCCTACACGTGTCGGTTTTCCTGTAGAAGCCTCAATCAACATCAAATTAGAGATGTGAACGGGAGCTTCCATTTTTAAGATACCTCCTTGTGGACTTGCTGAATTAGGTTTCGTGTGTTTCGAAGCCATATTAATACCTTCAATCAATGCCCTGTGCTTTTTTACATCAATAGACAATACTTTGCCCTCTTGATTTTTGGAATCTCCTGCAAGTATTTTTACAGTATCTCCTTTTTTGATATTTATCTTTGCCATTATTTTATTACGTGTACGTTGTTATTAAAGCACTTCCGGTGCCAATGAAATAATTTTCATAAATTGTTTATCTCTCAATTCTCTGGCAACAGGTCCAAAAATACGAGTTCCCCTTAATTCGTCAGAAGCATTTAAAAGTACCACTGCATTGTCATCAAAACGAATATACGATCCATCCGCTCTACGAATTTCTTTTCTAGTTCTTACTACTACTGCTTTCGAAACCGTTCCCTTTTTTATGTTTCCAGACGGCAAAGCTTGTTTCACGGTAACCACAATTTTGTCACCAATGGAAGCATATCTTTTTTTAGTACCTCCTAAAACTCGTATACACAGCACATCTTTTGCTCCGCTGTTGTCTGCTACTGCTACTCTCGATTCTTGTTGTATCATTTTTTATTTTTTTAACTTGAGATTTTTGTCGTTCGAAAAATTATTTTTTCAAACCGATTTTTATCCTCAACTATTATTTAGCTCTTTCTATAATTTCAACCAATCTCCAGCATTTATTTTTGCTGATAGGTCTCGTTTCCATGATGCGAACTGTATCGCCTACATTGCAAGCGTTTTCTTCATCGTGTGCAGAAAATTTAGTTGTTCTTTTGATGAACTTTCCATATTTTTCATGTTTCACTTTTTGTTCTACTGAAACGATGATAGATTTGTTCATCTTGTTGCTAGCAACTAAACCTGTTCTTTCTTTTCTTAAATTTCTATTTTCCATTGGGATGTTTTAAACTTTATTTTGCTTTTTCTTCCAATTCTCTTTTACGCAACTCTGTCAATAATCTCGCAACAGTTCTTCTGTCGTCTCTTAATTTCATCGGATTTTCAACAGGAGAAACGGCATGTGTCATCTTTGATTTAGTCAAATGCGCTCTTTCGTCTTTTAGCCTTTCACGAAGTTCCTTCGTTGTAAGCTGTTTTATATCTTGTTGTATCATGGTTTAACTGTTTCTTCTGAGTAATCTCTTCTTACAATAAATTTTGTATTTACAGGCAATTTTTGTGCTGCTAAACGCAAAGCTTCTTTTGCTACCGCAACAGGAACGCCGTCTGCTTCAAAAATAATTCTTCCCGGTTTTACAACGGCTACCCAATATTCCGGCGCACCTTTTCCTTTACCCATACGAACCTCTGCAGGCTTTTTAGTAATTGGTTTATCCGGAAATATATTGATCCATATTTGTCCTTCACGTTTCATAAAGCGCGTTACTGCAACCCTTGCAGCTTCTATTTGACGTGCTGTAACCCAAGCACCTTCCGTCGCTTTAATTCCAAAAGATCCAAAAGAAAGTTCGGCACCGCGTTTCGCGTTCCCTTTCATTTTCATCTTGTGCATTTTTCTATACTTTGTTCTTTTCGGCTGTAACATTTAGCTGTATCTTTTAATAATTCTAATTCTCTTACTTATTTTTTATCACCAAAATCTTTTTTCTTGAAATTCGGATTCGGTTTAAATTTATTCGGTGCCCCACCTGCATGTCCTCCTCCGTGTGCTCCGCGATCATGACCTCCACCAAATCCACCTTTTTTCTCTTTGTTTGCTCCACCAGTTGCTCCGATATTTGGAGAAAGATCTCTCTTTCCATAAATCTCACCTTTACAAATCCACACTTTTATTCCAATTCTACCGTATGTTGTATGCGCTTCTGCTGTAGCGTAATCAATGTCTGCTCTAAATGTATGCAATGGTGTTCTTCCTTCTTTATACCCTTCAACTCTCGCCATCTCAGCACCAGCCAAACGACCAGAACATTTTATTTTTATACCTTCTGCCCCCATTCTCATGGTAGAAGCTACCGCCATTTTACTCGCTCTTCTGTAAGAAATACGTCCTTCTATTTGACGAGCAATACTATCCGCAACAATGTTTGCATCTAATTCCGGACGTTTTATTTCAAAAATATTTATTTGTACGTCTTTCTTAGTAACTTTTTTTAACTCTTCTTTTATTTTATCAACTTCTTTTCCGCCTTTTCCGATAATGATTCCGGGACGTGCTGTATTAATCGTTACCGTAATCAATTTAAGTGTTCTTTCAATAATAATTTTTGAAATACCTCCTTTTGCTAAACGAGCTCTTAAATAATTTCTTATTTGTTCATCTTCTACCAATTTGTCGGCATAATTTCTTCCACCGTACCAATTGGAATCCCAACCTTTTATGATTCCCAGTCTTGTGCTTATCGGATTTGCTTTTTGTCCCATGAATTTGTTTATCTAAAATTTTTTAAGATTTTTTTTCTTCTTTTAATTCCTTCTCGCCAACAATTAAGGTTACATGGTTAGAACGTTTTCTAACTCTGTTAGCTCTTCCTTGAGGTGCTGTACGAAGGCGTTTTAATTGCAAACCGCTATCCACAAAAACTTCTTTTACAAATAAGTTTGCATCTTCCGGTCTGTTGCCTGTTTTTGCTTCGTAATTCGCAATCGCAGAAGTCAACAATTTTTCCAATCTTCCAGAAGCTTCTTTCGGATTAAATTTTAAAACATTCAATGCTTTATAAACTTCTTGTCCTCTTATCAAATCTGCTAACAATCTCATTTTTCGTGGAGATGTTGGGCAATTGTTCAACTTCGCAAAATAAGTTGTTTTCTTTGCCTCTTTTTTCTCGTTAGCTGTATTTTGTTTTCTTACGCCCATTTTTTTATGCTGCTATTTATTTTTTATTTGGTGCCGATGATGGTGATGCGGATTTCTTATTTCCTGAATGTCCTCTGAAAGTACGAGTGGGTGAAAATTCTCCGAATTTGTGACCTACCATATTCTCGGTAACATATACGGGAATAAATTTATTTCCGTTGTGAACTGCAATGGTTTGACCTACGAAATCAGGAGAAATCATTGTTCTTCTCGACCAAGTTTTGATGACTGTTTTTTTTCCTGATGCAACCGCCGCCAAAATTTTTTTTTCGAGCTTTGAATCTATAAAAGGACCTTTTTTAAGTGAACGTGCCATTCTTTTTTATTACTTTTTTAATGCTTTAGAAAATTATTTTTTTCGTCTTTCGATAATGTATTTGTTAGAAGCCTTTTTAGGATATCTTGTTTTATATCCTTTAGCAGGGATTCCGTTTCTTGATCTCGGATGTCCTCCTGTTGCTCTTCCTTCACCACCACCCATTGGATGATCCACAGGATTCATCACAACCGGACGTGTTCTTGGGCGTTTACCTTGCCATCTTGTTCTTCCCGCTTTTCCTGATCTCTCCAAATTATGATCTGCATTGGAAACAGAACCAACTGTTGCCAAACAAGTAACTAAAATCATTCTGCTTTCGCCAGAAGGTAATTTGATAACTGCAAATTTACCTTCTCTTGCTGCTAATTGTGCGTAAGATCCTGCACTTCGTGCGATATTTGCACCTTGTCCTGGTCTTAATTCAATGTTATGAATAACCGTTCCTAATGGAACATCACTTAATAACATTGCATTACCGACTTCAGGTGTAGCTGTGGGTCCAGACATTATTTTTTGTCCTACTTGTAAACCGTTTGGAGCAACAATATATCTTTTTTCACCATCTGCATAGCTCACTAAAGCAATACGCGATGTTCTGTTTGGATCGTACTCAATTGTTTTGACAACTGCAGGGATACCGTGTTTATCTCTTTTAAAATCAATAATACGATATCTTTTTTTATGACCACCGCCAATGTAGCGCATAGTCATTTTACCTGTATTATTTCTTCCTCCCGACTTCTTATGCGAAGCTAACAAACTTTTTTCAGGCGATGAAGCAGTAATATCTTCATTCGTATTAGCAACCTTGAAACGTTGCCCCGGTGTTAGAGGTCTTAATTTTTTTAAAGCCATTTTTTATATTCCGCTATAAAAATCAATAGTTTCGCCTTTTTTAAGCGTAACAATTGCTTTTTTGTTTCTATTCACTCTTCCGCTAACTACACCTTTCGTTGTGTTACGCGTTTTCATCTTTCCAATATAATTAATTACGTTTACTGAACTTACCGTAACTCCGTACATTTTTTCAACTGCTTCTTTGACTTGGATTTTATTCACTCTACTATCCACAACAAACCCGTAGCGATTGAATTTTTCGCCCATCGAAGTCATTTTTTCAGTAATGATTGGTTTTATTAAAACTTCCATCTTTATCGTTGTATTAACTTAATATATTCTCTATTTGTTTCACCGAACTCTCTGACAATAAAAGATTGTGTGCATTCAGAACATCGTATGTGTTTAATTCTGAAGCGATTACAACTTTTGTGTTGCTTAAATTTCGGGACGACAAATATATATTTTTATTTGATTCGGCAAGCACTAACAATGTTTTTTTATCTGAAAGATTTAAATTCTTAACCATTTCAAGATAACTTTTTGTTTTTACTGTGTCGAAGTTAAAGTCTTCCAAAATAACAATACCGTTGTCTTTAGCCTTATAAGTTAGAGCAGATTTACGCGCCAACTCTTTTGTTTTTTTATTCAATTTGAAAGAATAATCTCTTGGGCGCGGACCAAAAATACGGCCACCACCTACAATCGTTCCCGATTTAATACTTCCTGCGCGAGCACCACCAGTACCTTTTTGTTTTTTAATCTTTCTTGTAGAACCAGAAACTTCATTTCTCTCTTTCGATTTATGAGTTCCTTGTCTTTTGTTAGCCATGTGTTGTTTCACATCCAAATAAATGGCGTGATCATTTGGCTCAATCCCAAAAATACTATCGCTGAGATTTATTTTTTTGGCAGTTTTTTTACCGCTGATATTTGTTACAACTAATTCCATCTTATTTTTCAATAATTAAATATGAACCTTTAGCTCCAGCAACGGAACCTTTAACAACCAGCAGATTTTTTTCAGCAATTATTTTCACAATTTCCAAATTTTGTGTTTTCACACGATCTCCACCAGTTCTACCTGCCATGCGCATTCCTTTGAATACTCTGGAAGGCCAAGAAGATGCTCCCAATGATCCTGGTGCTCTCAAACGATCGTGCTGACCGTGAGTTTGTCCACCAACACCAGCAAATCCGTGACGTTTAACAACTCCTTGAAATCCTTTTCCTTTAGAAGTACCAACCACATTGATAAATTCTCCTTCAGTAAAAAGTGCTACGGTTAAAATTTCACCTTGTGTTTTTTCTCCTTCAAAATCACTGAACTCAACCAATTTTTTTTTGGGAGTAGTAGCTGATTTTGCAAAATGACCTTTCATTGCTGCAGATGTGTTCTTTTCCTTTTTTTCGTCAAAGCCCAATTGCAAAGCATTATAGCCATCTTTGTCTAAGGTTTTTACTTGTGTAATCACACAAGGACCTGCTTCGATAATTGTGCATGGTATGTATTTACCATTGGCACCGTGAGCACTGGTCATTCCTACTTTTTTACCTATTAATCCAGACATGTTTATTTATTGTTTTTGAAAATTATTTTTTCGAAGTGATTAAAAACCACTATACTTTTATTTCTACTTCTACACCGCTTGGCAACTCTAATTTCATAAGCGCATCAACCGTTTTTGAAGTAGAGCTGTAAATGTCCAAAAGTCTTTTGTATGAACACAACTGAAATTGCTCTCTCGCTTTTTTATTTACGTGTGGAGAACGCAATACAGTATAAATTCTTTTATGCGTCGGCAAAGGAATAGGTCCGTTAACAACAGCACCTGTTTGCTTTACAGTTTTCACGATTTTTTCAGCTGATTTATCAACCAAGTTGTAATCGTACGATTTTAATTTTATTCTGATTTTTTGGCTCATCTTTTTTTGTATTCGGACAATTATACTTTTTCTGTTTTACCTTTTACTTTTGCTACTACTTCTGCAGAAACGTTCGCAGGAGTTTGTGCGTAATGTGAAAACTCCATTGTTGAAGTAGCACGCCCGGAAGTAATCGTACGCAATGTTGTTACGTAACCAAACATTTCGGAAAGTGGCACTTTAGCTTTTACTACTTGAGCCATTCCTTTTGAATCCATTCCTTCAATCTGACCTCTTCGCTTATTCAAATCTCCTACCACATCACCCATATTTTGTTCAGGTGTTATCACTTCTACTTTCATGATTGGCTCTAAAAGAACCGGTTTACATTTTGGCAAAGCTTCGCGGAAAGCGGTACGAGCACAAATCTCAAACGACAATGAGTCGGAATCGACATTATGGTAAGAACCATCAATCAATGTTACTTTCAATGAATCCATCGGATAACCAGCCAACACACCATTCACCATCGCTGCACGGAAACCTTTTTCTACTGAAGGAATAAATTCACGCGGAATATTACCACCTGATATATCATTTTCAAATTGCAAAGCATCTTTTTTAACGTCCCAATCTGCATCAACAGGAGAAATAATAATTTTAATATCGGCAAACTTACCACGACCACCTGTTTGTTTCTTATAAACTTCACGGTGTTCTATAGTACCAATGATTGTCTCTTTGTAAGCAACCTGAGGAGCACCTTGATTTACTTCTACTTTAAATTCGCGTTTCAAACGATCCACGATAATTTCTAAGTGAAGCTCGCCCATTCCACTGATGATAGTTTGTCCAGAATCTTCGTCTGTTTTCACACGGAAAGTTGGATCTTCCTCTGCTAATTTATTTAAGGATAATCCCAAACGATCTAAATCTGCTTGAGTTTTAGGCTCAATCGCAATACCGATAACTGGTTCAGGAAAATTCATTGCTTCTAACACAATCGGAAATTTCTCTGCGCAAAGCGTATCGCCTGTGCGAATATCTTTAAAACCAACTGCTGCACCAATATCTCCTGCTTCGATAAAATCAATTGCATTTTGTTTGTTAGCATGCATTTGAAAAATACGAGAAATACGTTCTTTATTTCCTGAACGTGTATTTAAAACATAAGAACCTGCATCCAAATGACCTGCATACGTACGGAAAAAGCACAAACGTCCAACAAAAGGATCGGTTGCTATTTTAAACGCTAATGCTGTAAAAGGCTCGTTAACATCGGGTCTACGTGTAATTTCTTCTCCTGTATCAGGATTCGTTCCTTTTGTTTCTGGTTTATCCAAAGGACTTGGCATTAATTCCATTACCAAATCAAGCATGGTTTGAACACCTTTATTTTTAAAGGCAGAACCACAAACCATTGGAACAATTTTATTAGAGATACAAGCTTTACGCAATGCATCTAACACTTCTCTTTCGGTGATTGTTTCCGGAGCATCGAAGAATTTTTGCATGATGTTGTCGTCAAATTCCGACACCGATTCAAACAATTTTTCTCTCCACTCTTTCACTTCCTCCAACATATCTTCAGGAATAGGAACTTCTTTAAAAGTCATTCCTTTATCTTCTTCGTTCCAAACAATACCACGATTGTTAATTAAATCCACCACACCAATAAAATTTTCTTCTGCACCAATTGGCAATTGCAAAGGAACAGCGTTACCGCCTAAAATTTCGCGTGTTTGTTTTACTACGTTTAAAAAATCAGCGCCTGAGCGATCCATTTTATTAACGAAACCAATACGTGTTACATTGTAATTATCGGCTAAACGCCAGTTGGTTTCTGATTGAGGTTCCACACCATCAACAGCAGAAAACAAGAAAACCAATCCATCTAATACACGCAATGAACGATTCACCTCAACAGTAAAGTCAACGTGACCCGGAGTATCTATAATATTTACTTTGTATTTATTGTTACGATAATTCCAAAAGCAAGTAGTAGCCGCAGATGTAATTGTGATACCACGTTCTTGCTCTTGTACCATCCAGTCCATCGTAGCAGCGCCATCATGCACTTCACCAATTTTATGATTCACACCTGTATAATACAATATACGTTCCGTACAAGTGGTTTTACCAGCATCAATATGCGCTGCGATACCTATATTTCTCGTAAAATTTAAATCCTGGCTCATTGTTTATCCTATCAACTATGATTAAAATCTGAAATGCGAGAATGCTTTGTTCGCCTCTGCCATTCTATGTGTATCTTCTTTTTTCTTGAATGCCGCTCCTTCTTCTTTAGATGCAGAAATAATTTCTGCCGCTAATTTTTGTCCCATTGATTTCTCATTTCGTTTTCTCGAATAAAGAATCAACCATTTTATCGCCATTGCCACTTTTCTTTCTGGACGAACTTCTTGAGGAATTTGAAAAGTAGCTCCTCCTACTCTACGGCTGCGTACTTCAACTGCAGGCGTAACATTGGTTAAGGCTTTTTTCCATATTTCCAATCCGTCTAACTCAGTTCTTTTTTGAACTGTTTCGATAGCTTCATAAAAAATATCGTATGCGGTACTTTTTTTTCCGTCATACATTAAATTATTTACAAATCGGGTTACCAGTATATCGTTAAATTTTGGATCCGGTAACAACAATCGTTTCTTGGCTTTGGTCTTTCTCATTTTATTTTTGCAAAGAGATTACTTACTGAAAAATTATTTTTTTGCAGCAGCTTTTACAGCTCCTGGTTTTGGTTTTTTAGTTCCGTATTTCGAACGTCTTTGGTTTCTGCCTTCTACACCTGAAGTATCTAATGCACCTCTCACGATGTGATATCTTACTCCTGGTAAATCTTTTACTCTACCACCTCTAATCAACACAATTGAGTGTTCTTGCAAATTATGCCCTTCCCCGGGAATGTATGCATTTACCTCTCTGCTGTTGGTTAACCGCACCCTTGCTACTTTTCTCATAGCAGAATTTGGTTTTTTAGGCGTTGTAGTGTAAACACGTGTGCAAACACCTCTTCTTTGCGGACAAGAATCCAATGCCGCAGATTTGCTCTTATTAACCGATTTCACACGGCCTTTACGTACTAATTGTTGTATTGTAGGCATTTTATTTTTTTACGATTTTTACAATAAAAAATAATCCCCTCTTATTTTTAGGGAGGGCAAAGGTAAGAATATTTTAATATAAACAAACCCTCGTTAAAAATTATTTTTGAGTATCCTTCTTTTTCGTTTCCAAAAAATATTTTTTTGAGTAAATAGTTTCTGATAATGAGGAGGACACAGAAAAAGCGACTTGAAAAAATATTTTTTTGAAGCTGTTTTTTTGTCAAAAAATAAATTTCAAACAATATTATTTTGAAAAAATATTTTTTTGAAGCTGTTTTTTCAAAGCGAAAAGAATGTAGAGACGAGAAAAATCGTCTAAAAAAAATATTTTTTTATCTCAAAATAGTTACGAAACCAGTTACTGATTTATCGCCTGATAATACATAATAATAAATGCCATCCGGCGCAGGTTGTCCTGTTGTTGATGATATGTTTCCATTCCAAAAATCAGTTTCCGGATTATTGGTTTCAAAAACTTTCATTCCCCAGCGATTGTAAATTGTCAAATTATATATTTTACAATCATTTAATCCAGAAATTTTAAACACATCATTTTTTCCATCGCCATTTGGCGTAAAAACATTCGGAACATTCAACGCTAAAATAGAATCCATTGCATAACTTATTGTTTGTTGAATTGAATCTGAACATGGAGTTCCTTTGTTAGTAATAAGAGTTACAATGTACGAACCACTTGCCGAATAAACGTGAGAAGGATTTTGATTTGTACTTGATTCTCCATCACCAAAATTCCAAAAATAATTCTCTAAACCTGTTGTTTGGTTTGTAAAACTTACAGGAGCTACGCAAGGCGATACTGTGTAAATAAATTGAGGTTGCGCTGTGCTTAAAATACTGACAATAATTGAATCGTGTTTGATACCGCAAATTGTATTTGTATAAACATAATAAATATTTGTGCTTGTCGGATTTACAGTAATAGATGAAGTAGTAGCTCCGCCTGTCCATAAATAATTGCTCGCGCCTGACGCATTCAATATAACAGTTTGTCCCGGACAAATTGTCGTATCGTTACTTACACTCAAAGGCGAACCATTCGGAAAAATCTGAACTTTTACTGAATCTTTTACTATGCCACAAGCATTAGCGCCATAAACGTAATAGGTTGTTGAACCATTTGACGGATTAACAGTAATAGATGAAGATGTGGCTCCTGTTGACCATGAATACGTACTTGCGCCACTTGCTATCAAAACAATACTCTGTCCCGGACAAATTGTAGTGTCGTTAGTGATTGTCAGAACAGGTGGACTATTTGATGTATGAACAGTAACAGAATCTTCTGTTGTACCACATGCCGTACTTCCATAAACATAATAAGTGGTGGCATTTGTCGGATTCACAGTAATAGAGGAGTTTGTAGAACCTGTTGACCAAGAATACGTATTAGCACCGCTTGCATTTAATGTAACAGACTGTCCAGAGCAAACCGTAGTATCATTACTTATAGTTAAATTAATCGGAACTACAATGTTCACTTTAACAGAATCTTCCGTTGTACTACATGCTGTGCTTCCAGAACTTCCATAAACATAATAAGTGGTAGTATTTGTCGGATTCACACTAACAGAAGAGTTTGTAGAACCTGTTGACCAAGAATACGTACTTGCGCCACTTGCTGTCAAAACAATATTTTGTCCTGAACAAATCGTGGTATCATTACTTATAGTAATAGATGGAGCTGTGTTTGGAGAAACAGTAACAGTAACTGAATCTTCTCCGGCAGTACATCCTTTAGTTCCATAAACGTAGTAAGTAGTCGAACTCGTTGGATTTACGGTTATTGAAGAATCTGTACCACCACCCGACCAAGTATAAGTGCTCGCACCACCTGCCGTAAGTATTATGGATTGTCCCAGACAAATCGTGGTATCATTACTAACTGACAAATTTAATCCAGAAAAAGGACAAGCAGTACTATTTACAACTCTCTGAGGATTACCCATTGGGACACCGTTAAAAGTGGGGTTTCCCTGTATATTATTATATCCATTTTCAAAATTGTAGTATCCTAATAATCCAACTTGCGTTGAAGGGTTAGGTAATGGCTGATTCATATAAGTTTGTATTTCGCATTTTGTCCTAGCAACATCCCAGATTCGTACTTCATCAACATATCCAAAATATTGTGTATTATGTGCAGGAGCAAGACTTGCATGAAAACCAATATTTGTTAACCAACTATTTGTTATCATATTACCAGTAACAGCAACCGAATCATATACATTTCCATCTAAATAAAATTTCAACCAGCTCCCATCATAAACCATTGCTATATGATAACAAGTATTATATGTTATTGGCGCAGGCGTTGTTTCAAAGAATCCATTAGTAGTTGTAATTTCTGCATGATTAGGACGAAGAAGATAATTGACATCATTAGGATTGTCATGTTTTGAAACTACATCATATCCAACACCTGGATAAGTAGGAATACAACTTGTTGTCCCATCTGGAATTTTAATAATTTTCGCCTCTACGGTCAGCTTTGTACCTGTAATATTAATATTACCAACTTGAATACAACTCGGACAAGCATTTCCAGAATTTGCGAAATAAAGCCATTTGTTCTGTGCAAAAGTACTATTAGTCAAAAAAAGGAGAAGAACCATTTTTAACAAAATTCCTTTAATTGAATAATTGTTTTTCATGTTTGAAAAATTAAAATAAACTTTACTTCCTAATATTTTAAACGATGGATTCAGAATTCAAGCACTGAGAGCAACAAAATTAAAACATTTTTTAACATTAACTATTTAACTTGGAATAAAAAAAATTAGTTTTGGCTTCATTTTAGTAAATTTACTTTTATATTTTTATGATAAAAAAAATGAATATTTGTTTTATTTGCTCAGAGTATCCTCCAGGTCCCCACGGGGGAGTTGGCACAATGACACAAATAACGGCACGTGCTCTCGTAAAAAAAGGTCATAATGTTCGAGTAATTGGTGTTTATTATTCTGATTATCCCGCATTGAATTACGAGGAAGATATGGGTGTAAAAATTTGGAGAATCAGAACCAGCAATGGTAAATTCTCTTGGATATTGGGATGGTATAGTCAATATAAAAAAATTAAATGTTGGGTAAATAATAAAGAAATTGATATAATTGAAGCTCCTGATAGTAGAGGTTGGTTTGCTTTTTGGAAAAATATTAATATTCCACTTGTTTTAAGAGCCAACGGTGCAACAACTTATTTTTCGAAAATTTTAGGAACTCACGTCAATAAGCTAACCGCTTTTCTTGAAAAAAACAGTTACAAAAAAGCATTTGCATATACATCTGTATCAAAATTTACTGCTCAAAAAACATCTGATACTTTTAATCTTAATCCTAATAACTACAAGATTATTTACAATTCGATTGAAAATAGACAGATTATTCCGTCGGCAAAAAGACATCATCATCGAATTGTTTTTGCGGGTACATTGGCAAAAAAAAAGGGAATTATCAGTTTAATTGAAGCATTAATAGAGCTTCAAAAAAGGCATATACCTTTTGAAGCATACATATATGGAAAAGACGCTATTGACAAAGAATCGGGTTCTATGCTTGCATTACTAAAATCAAAATTAAATCCTGCAATAAATAATTTTGTTCATTTCGAGAATCACGTTACACGAGAAGAATTATTTGATTCTTATTCAAAAGCTACCGTTGCAATTTTCCCTTCTTATGCAGAAGCTTTTGCTTTTGCACCAATGGAAGCCATGCTCGCAGGATGCCCCACAATTTATTCATCATTGGGAAGCGGACCTGAATTGATAAATCAAAATATTGATGGCGTATTAGTAAATCCAGATAATCCGTTGGAAATAGCAGATGCGTTAGAAATGATTCTTAACGATGAAACATTTGCAAAAAAAATTGGAGAGAATGGCAGAAAAAAAATTCTCGAAAATTTCACGATAGACAAAATGGTTGGGCAACTCGAAACTTTTTATTCTGAAACTATTGAATCATACCATCAGTCTGGTAATTAGACTTGATAAAAATCCATTCCATAATATTTTGGCGTCTTTCTTCAAGTATATATTTTTTTTCATAAAATCCTAAGGAATCTAACTCCTTGTATTGATATTTTTTCGCTTTTTGAAAATCATCTACACTTTCAATAAAAAAAAACTGATGCGTATTTCTAAAATTATTTTCGATAATATAATTTTTGGTGTAATCGTGAAGCTCTATAATAATATCACAATTTTTTAATTTCTCACACACTTTTTTATCTGAAAGCAATTCATATTCATAACCTTCGCAATCAATTATCAATAAACCTTTACCATCGAATTTAAAATTTGACAACATCTCTGGATTACATTTCTTTTCGTAAGAGATTCTATCTGAAACACCATTTAATTTTGCCATTTTTTCACATTGTTCCAATGCCTTTTCATTAATATCACAAGCAAATACATGTGCTTTTTTCACTCGCATTGCAAAACCAACCGCGTAGTAACCCTCAGCACAACCAACATCTATTATTTGTGTGTAATTTTCACGACAACAATTTTCTATAATATTATTTAATTCGCATTCGTAGCTACCTAACAGTTTAGAATATAATGTACTCCAAATTGCTTGGAATTCAGGATACTTCATTCCTCTAAATGATCCGTTTTTAACAACTAAATTTTGAAACATATTCCTCGCCAATAGTTCATTTTTCTTTTTTTCATCTTCTGTGAAAACAAGATTTCTTTGATGCGTTAAATATTTAGAAAAAAATAAAACGGGAGTACATAGCTTCCAAAAAAAATTAATACTCAATATTTTTTTTACAGGAGGGTTAATAAATTTGTTTGCTATCTTTTTTAGAAATGGCATGTTTTTTTAATTTAGTTTGAAAAACTTTCGCGAAGTTATGTAATTTAGCGCAGTACCTTTTGATATGCTAAAAAAAATATTTAGTTCAACCATTCTATTCTCCATCGGAGGGCTTTTGCCAACAATGGCAAGTTTGGTGCTATTATTTCCTTACACCCAAAATTTAACCATCGCAGATTATGGAGCTTTGTCCATTTATATTTCATTTACGCTTCTACTCCAAATTATAGTGAATTTTGGAATAGACTTTTTTATCTGAAAGCAATTCATATTCATAACCTTCGCAATCAATTATCAATAAACCTTTACCAT
>JBDTAC010000023.1 GCA_039924845.1 Bacteroidia bacterium | reverse complement strand
TAGGCTTCCACTTGCCTTTTATTTTGGCAGTTCTTTGGAGGTTTTCCAAAGCTGTTGTTGCTATATTGTGTTCTTTCATTTTCGTTCTATCTGTCTCGTTCACGATTTCGTGAACGTGCAAATATAGTGAACATTAAATAGAATTCCAAATACGTACACTATTTAGGCTTGTTCACGATTTCGTGGACGAAGTAATTACTTAACGCTAATCTTGCAATTAGAGTAGAAAAAGTCTAAAACTTCAAAGAGATTAAAGTGGTCATTTTTTGAATTAAAAGACCGATTTCCAATTACGAGAATTCATCAGGTTTCTAAGTGACTGAAAATCATCTATTAAGTTCGATAATCCAAATCCGTAGGGTACTAAGCCGGACTTCTCTTCAAAATTGGAGAAGTCCGGCTTTTTTATTTGTACCAACCTCTTTCTAAAAAACAGGAAAATTCTTTCCTAATTTATTCCTCATTAACTAACGTGTGAATTATGTAAATTGTTTAGGTATTTATATAACATTCACCAAGTTCAATCTATTTATTTTTGCCGTGTAATAATTAAGTTACAAATCCAAAAAAAGAAAAATGAAAAAAATGTTATTATTTTTAGCGATGACTTCTATTGTAAGTCTTGCTTCAGCTCAAAAATGCCAAGAAAAAGACGTCCCATCCGCTGTGAAAGATAAATTTGTTTCTCTTTATCCAAGCAATAAGGTGGAAAAATGGGAGAAAGATGGAAGTAATTATGATGCCTGTTTCGAGCAAACAAAAAAGAAAATTAAAGTCACTTTTTCTGCGTCTGGAACGCTTGTAAAAACGGAAACTAAAATTTCGGTTATTGAGCTTCCTCAAACGGTAAAAGATTATGCGAATAGAAATTATCCAGGAAAGAAAATTTCAGATGCTTCTAAAGTGGTTGATATTGATAATACAACAACTTATAAAATCGAAGTGAATGATTTGAAATTGGTGATTGATTCAAATGGTAATCTAATCCAATCAAAAAAGGATTAATAAGAAACCCGTTTTTTTAAAAGAGTCTCGCATGAAAGCGAGGCTCTTTTTTTGCGTATTTCTAAAAGGAAAGCTAAATACAGGTGTGTGATTTATATAAAAATGATTTTTAAACGTATAACACTTGAGGATTAGCGTTTATTGACCTTTGCGGTATAAATAATACTAATATAAAAATCATGAAAAGCAATAATCAAATAACAACAGGGAATATGCCAAGTAATCCTAATGAACCAAAGCCAAATGCTCCAGTTGATCCTGAAAAAAACAGTCCGATGCAACCAGATAAAAATGATGATCCTACCAAAATAAAACCGGGTATAAATGAGCCAAAGACAAATGCTCCAGTTGATCCTGAAATAAGTATTCCGATGAAACCAGATAAAAATGACGATCCTACTAAATTAAGACCAGATATAAACGATCCGAAAAAAAATGATCCTACTCGCATCGACCAAAAAGGAAATACGACTCATTCAATTACAACGTAACTGTTTTAAGTGCCTATTACTATCGTAAATAATTACTTCCGTAAAAAGGCAGTATCGCTTCATGTCTTTTCATTTACATGGATTTTAATACTTGCTGCAAAACAACAGCTTGATTACACTTTTCGTTTTTGGCACTATATAAAAGACTTACGTTCTTTTGTTTTGTAATTATTTTTAAGCGCTCTAAATCTACTTTATTTTTGGTTAGTTCCTTTTTATAACGCTTAACAAATTCTTCAAATCGCTCTTCCGTGTGGTCAAACCATTTTCGCAATTCGGTTGAAGGTGCAATATCTTTGTTCCATTCATCTAATTTTGCTTTTTCTTTGCTTATCCCTCTTGGCCAAAGCCGATCTATTAAGATTCTGTAACCGTCATCTGCTGAAGCTTCTTCGTAAATTCTTTTAATGCTAATGGTACTCATTTTATTATTTTGGTTAGTGCTTCTCTGGTTTTGGATTTAAAGGTCTTAGCGTTATTTCATCTACCAATAAATTATCTGGTGTTTCTAAAATATGAATAGCTAATGCCGCAATGTCATCAGGTTGCAACATATTGTGATGCGGTTTTATACCTGAGTCCTCAAAGAAATGTGTATCAATACTTCCCGGATTCATACAAGTTACTTTAATAGTATAGGCGCGCAACTCTTTAAATAAAGATTCGCTAAAACCTTGCATTGCATATTTCGTAGCAGAATAGGCAGCACTATCTGAATTTGTTGTTTTTCCTAAAATAGAACCAATGTTAATAATGTGGCAAGGGTTTGTATTTTTTTTCATTAAAGGAACAATGGAAGATGTTACGTAAAATGTTCCGTTTAAATTAGTGTTAATCATTTGATGCCATTGCGCTAAAGAAAGTTCTTCAATTTTGCTAAAATAACCTACTCCAGCATTGTTGATGAGAATATCGGGAAGGGTTGAATCAGAAAAAGTATTGGCAACCCAAGTGGCAATAAGCTTTTGATCGCTAATGTCTATCGAAATAGGAATAAACTGATCTCCCAATTGTTTCTGAATAGCATTGAGTTTATCTAAATTGCGGGCAAGTCCATATACTTTAGCTCCTTTCTCAATTAAAATACTCGCAAATGCAGCACCTAATCCGCTACTGGCACCCGTTACAATAGCAATTTTTTGACTAATATTCATTTAATTATTTTTTCTCCATTTCATCCATAGCGATAGTTGCATGAGCATAAGCTGCACCTGCTCGCATTTCAGAAGCTACCCATATTGCTTCCATTATTTCTTCTTTGCTCGCTCCTTTTCGCATCGCTTGCTTTGTGTGCGCTCTAATGCAATAGGGGCATTGTGTTACGTGTGCTACGGCAACAGCAATTAGTTGTTTGGTTTTTTCAGGAAGCGCGCCTTCTTCAAATACGGTTTTACTGAAGTTTCGCCACGCCTCAATAGTTTTAGGAGCTAAAGCGGCCTTTTTGTCGGCAAGTTCTTTGGTTGTTTGTGGGAACATGTTTTCGTTTTCCATGATTTCTATTTTTAAAATTTAAATTAAGGTGGCATCCAAAGTGATGCTAAAATTCAGTGCTTTACTAACCGGACAATTTTCTTTAGCAGCATTAGCGCATTCCATAAACTTAGTTTTGTCAATGTTTGGAATTTTTGCTTTTAATGTCAAATGAGAACCGGTAAGTTCAAGTTTGTCCACATCCATGTTTACGACAGCAGATACCTCTAAGGAATCAGCCGTGAATCCAGCCTTGCCCAAAATAAGACTCAGTGCCATAGCAAAGCATCCTGCATGTGCAGCAGCAAGCAATTCATCCGGATTAGTACTTTTACCATCTCCAAAACGTGAATTAAAGCAATATTTTGCATTATTCAGGACTGTACTTTGGGTAGTTATTTTCCCTTCGCCCTCTTTGAGGGAGCCGTTCCAAAAGGCATTAGCTGTTCTTTTCATATTAATTGTTTTTAGTTTAGATTGTTTTTAGATAATTTATTATTCTCTATCTGTATTGTTTGTTGTGATTGGTGTTTCTTGCTTTTCCTTATTCGCGCAGGATAACTGCATAAAGCTAAATCCAACTATGATTATTAAATTCTTTATTTTTCTAAAAATTGTCTCAACACATATTGCAAAATACCTCCATTGCGATAGTACTCAATTTCTATCAGCGAATCGAGGCGAGCGATAACCTGAAACTTAATTTCTTTTCCAGCTTCGCTTTTGGCAAGTACTTGAATTTCTTTCAGTGGTTTAATGTCGTTTGCAATTCCGCTTATTGAAAAAGTCTCTTTTCCTGTCAATCCGATGCTTTCAGCGGTTTCTCCATCTTTATATTGAAGTGGCAACACGCCCAAACCAACAAGGTTACTTCTGTGAATACGCTCGTAACTTTCTGCCAACACACATTTTATTCCCAATAGGAAAGTGCCTTTTGCCGCCCAATCTCGAGAAGAACCGCTACCATATTCTTTTCCTGCCAAAACCAATAAAGGTATTTTTTCTTCCTTATACTTTAATGAAGCATCGTAAACGGACATTTCTTTTCCCGAAGGCAAATGACATGTATAACCGCCTTCTTTTTCAGCTAATTTATTTTTAATTCGCACGTTGGCAAATGTGCCACGCACCATTACTTCATCATTTCCTCTACGAGAGCCATAAGAATTAAAATTTTCTTTTTTCACACCTCGGCTTAATAGATATTGTCCTGAAGCAGACTGCTCGCTAAAAGCACCTGCTGGAGAGATATGGTCGGTAGTTACGCTGTCTCCCAATACCAATAATGCACGAGCATTTTTAATATCTTCCAAAGGATTGGGTTTTTCAGAAATACCGTGAAAAAATGGAATTTCCTTAATGTAAGTTGAATTAGCATCCCATTCATACAGTTCGCCTGTGGGAACTCTCAAGTTTCTCCAAATTTCGTTTCCTTCGAATATTCTTCCATAATCTTTTGCAAAATCATCGGGAGATAAAACACGACTTAGCACTTCATTAATTTCATCATCTGTGGGCCAAATATCTTTTAAGTAAACACCTTCTTGATTTGAATCATAGCTGATTGGTTCATTAATTAAATCAATATCAACTCGACCAGCAATAGCAAAAGCAACTACAAGCATTGGCGACATTAAAAAATTCATTTTCACTTGGGGATGTATCCTCGCTTCAAAATTTCTATTTCCCGAAAGGACAGAAGTTACAATCAAGTTATGTTCCTCTACCGCTTTTGAAATATCCGGTACTAAAGGACCCGAATTTCCAATACAAGAGGTGCAACCATAACCAGCCAAATGGAAATGCAGTGCTTCTAAATCTTTCATCAAATCTGCTTTTTCAAGATAATCGGTAACTACTTTAGAACCTGGTGCGAGTGATGTTTTTACCCAAGGTTTTGAATAAATTCCGTGTTCTCTTGCTTTTCGTGCTACCAATCCAGCGCCTATCATTACAAAAGGGTTGGAAGTATTGGTACAAGAAGTAATTGCTGCTATAGCTACCGCTCCGTCAGAAAGCATAAATTTTTCTTGACCACGTGTAATCCAAACAGATTTCAAATCAGCTTCTTTAGTAATAGCATCGGCTGAATTAGCTTTTCCAGCAAGCTTAGGTATAACCAGATTACCACCTTCACCTTCAAACCGAGCAATGGATTTCTGAGATTCCCGTTCTTCTTGTGTTAAGTATTTTCTATCAAATGATTTGTCTAATAACTCAATAAATTTATTTTTAAACTCTTTTAAAAGGATTTTATCTTGTGGTCGTTTAGGTCCTGCAACTGTTGGTTCAACAGTTGAAATATCCAATTCCACAACATCGGTATAAGTAATTTTGTCCTCATTCTCACGCCACAACATATTGGTTTTGCAATAGGTTTCTACCAAATCTATTTGTGCTTTGGAACGATTGCTTTTTCTCATATATTCCAAGGTTTTATCGTCTATCGGAAAATAAGTAATGGTGCAACCAAATTCAGGAGACATATTACCAATAGTTGCCCTGTCTGGTACAGAAAGCGTACTGACACCAGAACCAAAAACCTCTACAAACTTTCCTACCACGCCTCGTTTTCTGAGTAAATTAGCTATTGTTAACACCAAATCGGTAGCCGTTGAACCCAATGGAAGTTTACCAGTGAGTTTTAGTCCAATTACTTCGGGCATAATAAAATAAAGTGGCTGACCAAGAATAGCTGCTTCAGCTTCAATACCGCCAACACCCCAACCTACCACACCGATTCCGTTAACCATTGGAGTATGACTATCTGTGCCAACGAGCGTATCAGGAAAAACTTCTCCATTTCTTTCAATAACACCTTTCGATAGATGTTCGAGATTTACCTGATGGCAAATACCCATTCCGGGAGGTACTACACTGAAATTGTCGAAGGAATTTTGTGCCCATTTTAGAAATTGATACCGTTCTTGATTACGCTCATATTCCTTGTCCATATTGCGCTTTAGAGAATCTTCTGTTCCAAAATAATCTACTTGCACGGAGTGGTCTATAATTAAATCAACAGGGATGAGCGGGTTAATTTTATTTGGATTTTTACCTTTTCTCGCCACTTCTGCACGAAGTGCGGCAATGTCCACCACAGCAGGAACGCCCGTAAAATCCTGCATCAAAACACGGGCAGGTTTATATGGAATATCTTTATCTGAGCCTTTCGGTTTCCAATTCAAAAGGGTTTCAATGTTTTCTTTGGTTACCGCAAAATCATCATAATTACGCAGGGCGTTCTCTAAAAGAATTCGGATGGAAAAGGGAAGCTTGTCAATGTTGTGTCCCTGCTTTTGCAATTCAGGAAGGCTGTAATATGTGTTTTCCTTGCCGTTGATTTTCAAGATTTTCTTAATGTGAAAGATGTCTTTTTCCATAATCAATTCATGTTGTTAGTTAACGTTCTTTAAAAAGAGAGATTAGCGGAAGGTTGAAGAAATTCGTTTACGGACTAATAAGCTATAGCCGATACTAAACTCGGACAAAATTACATCCTTTTTTTCTTTTATTTATGACCTATCAATCAAAAAAATATTCTTTGCGATTAGCTTTTGGGTGTTGTAAGCACAGCTTACATAAAACTCCGACACTACCATCACACATCCCTCGCAACAGCTTAGTGCTTAAGAGGAATTATTGCACCCTTACGGATAATTTACCTTTCATTACTGTGTGAATAGAACAGTAATAGTCTGTACTTTCCGTTATAACCTTTCTCCATGATTGACCAGTAAGTAATGGAGGTGAAGCCCATGCTTTGTTTTTTTCTGTTACATCATGTGCAACCATATCACGATTGATGAAAACGACAGTATCTCCACTATTTAACCAAAGTTCTTGCGGCTGAAATTTCATATCCTTAATTTCAACAGTATGAGCCATCGGAGGAACTGAATTTGTAGTTGATGTGCAACAATTAAAAAAGAGCATTGGAAGGAGAAGGAGTAAATATACCCCTCCTCTTCTCAAGATAGAACGATTTATCATTTGCTTGAAATTATTTTTTGCGACTTCTCTGCTTGTTCAAGATGATTTTTGAGTATTGGAACAACTTTCTGCAATAAGGCTTTGAGTTCTGCATTTTGAGCTTGCGGAATTAAAACGGTTTCCACTTCTGCTATTACTGCTTTATGGTATGCGACTTCGTTATCTATATATGCCTTATTAAAATCTTTGCCCGATTTTGAATTCAGCATTTTGCTTGTTTTTGCTGCGTTTGCAGAAAGCTGTTTACTTACTGCATTGTCTTTCGGTGTTACTTTTAATTTTGTAACCAATGCAACCGCCTGGTCAATTATAGATTTATGGTCGTTAGCCATCATGTCTGCAAATTTCAGTACTTCTGGATCTTTCGATTTTTTCTTTGCAATCACTGCAAAGTTAATGTCGTTTTGATTAGCCACCACTGCAACAGAAGCAATCTCTGCATCTGAAAGTTTTGGAGTTCCTTTTTTCTGTGCCGAAGCAGGTGTTGAAATCATAGCCGAGCATATAAATACGCCCAAGGTTAGTGTAGTTAAACTTTTCATTTTTGTTTGAGTTTTTTTATAAATATTAATATATATAATTACGATGCAAAATTGCACACGCTGCTTTGGAAAAGCGTTACATAATTTATAAAAAGATTTACATATTTCAGATAAGATCTATTGGAATGCGCCTCTTAATCTTCAAGTTTTTGAAGTGAGTAGGAGTTAATCCTGTAATCTTTTTAAATTGGTTAGAAAGATGAGCCACACTGCTGTAATGCAACTTAAAAGCAATTTCGGAAAGACTGAGTTCATCGTAGGTAATTAATTCTTTTGCGCGTTCAATTCTTTGAGCCATAATGTAATGCTCGATGGTAATGCCGCGCACTTCTGAAAAGAGACGGGATACTGTGGTGTAGTTTTGATGTAATTGTTCGCTGATGTAATCAGAAATATTTGTTTTAGGCAACTCGTCAGAATGATAAATCATTTCTACGATTAGATTTCGTGTCTTTTCAACAAGTATGCTTCTCTTGTCTTCCAATAACTCAAGTCCCATTTTTTGCAAAGCCACATTAAGTTGGTTGAGCTTCTCAGCAGAAATGTTTTCTTTTATTTCAACTCCGCCTAATTCTACAGCCAAACAATGCAGTTCCAGTTTTTCCACCTCTGTCTGCACTATAATTTTGCAGCCATTGCATACCATATTTTTAATGAAAGCTTCATTTCCCTTCTCTTTAGAAGAGTAAAAATAATAAAAATCTGAATTCGATTAGTGATTTTTCATAGCAACAATAATTTATAACAATATCAATTATAGGGTTGCACCAGTATTGCCATTGTGAAAAAAAAATTTCAATACTCTTTTTCGCTTTGCGCGGATAAATAAAGAAGATTTCTGTATCGTATTGATGTTCAGCTTATCGTGAGACAAGTTCAGATGAATGTATGACATGTTCAGCTTATCGTGAGGCAAGTTCAGCTGAACGTATGACATGTTCAGCTGTGCGTGAGGTAAGTTCAGCTGAACCTATGACATGTTCAGCTTATCGTGAGGCAAGTTCAGCTAAACGTATGACATGTTCAGCTATGCGTGAGGTAAGTTCAGCTGAACCTATGACATATTCAGCTGTGCATGAGGCAAGTTCAGCTCCTTTTTTATTGCTGAAAAATTATTTTTTCGAACCTTACATTCTCAATTGTTTGCGCAGGTGCAAATTGGAACACTACTCCCATACCTATTGATTAAATAAAGACCCTCCAATTACTTTTCCGTTGTCATCAAAAATTAAATAAGGTACGTTGTTACTTTTCTTAATATCTTTTATTTTATCATTTTCAAAATCAATTATCAAATCATTTTTTATATGAAAATCGTTGTTGTGTTTTCTAATATTTTTTATTTTGCCATTTTCAAAAGCAACATCCACCTCCTTATTAAAAGAAGAACTACTTGCAATATTAAAAGTTTTTAACACATTGTAAGGAATAGTATCATTAAAGTCATAATATTCTTGAGAAACTCCGTCATCAAACATTTCAATGGACATGAAATAACCATTGTCGTATTTAATAAATTCGCCATCAATTCTATTGTTTTTCACTGCCTTTTCTGTTCCAATAGATAAATGGTTTTTTAATTCACAATATTGCACCCATTTACCTGACAAAAGACTATCAAACATAACTTTTTGATTAAAAGAAGAATCGGAATACGTATATGAAAAAGGAGGTTCTAAATATTTATAATAACGAGAGTTAAGTTTTATGGGGTGTTTAATTATTGTATCACCAATGTACGCATAGTAATAGTGTGTTAGGTCTGTTGACTGAATAGTGTCGTTTGGGAAATTATTTCCTGAGATTATCTCAACTACACTGTTTTTTTTTGACTCTAAATTAGACTTTTTGTCATAAGATGTTACTAATCTACATAAAAGCGGTTTAATACTATCATAATTTATTTTAAGAACTTTTTGATAAAGTAAATTATAACCATATCTTTCAAACAAAGCAACAGTGTAACTTTTATTTTGTTTATCTTGTGAATATCCATAACGAAACACACACACAAATAAACATATTAACAAAACGGTAAATTTTATTGGGGTACGTATCATCCCTCGAAGGCGCGAAGCTGAAGCATCGGCTTTGTGCGTTGCGCTTCGTAACCGATTAAACTGGTAAGTTGCACTTACAAATAAGTTTTTTGCCTTCAATAGATAGATTTGAAAATTATATTTCAAACAGCTAAAATAGTTTTTTTTAGCCACACATTATTAAATCAATTTATTTATCTCATAGGTGCAAAGCTGAAGTATTGGCATTGTGCATTGCGCTTCGTAACCGATTAAACAGGTAAGCTGAGCTTATCAATACGCTTTTCGCCTTCAACAAATAGCTTTGAAGTAAAAGATCAAATTGTTTTTTTGAAATGATAAAAAAGAACAGAAAACTTCAGCGTTTGCATTAATCCTCGCATAATTCTATCTTTGAATGCTGAAAAAATAATTTTCACAGAGAGAGAAATGACACCAGTACTACCTTATCAATCCAAAAATAAAATCCGAATTGTAACTGCCGCTTCTTTGTTTGACGGACACGATGCCGCCATCAATATTATGCGCAGAATTATCCAAAGTTCGGGCGCTGAAGTAATTCATCTTGGGCACGACAGAAGCGTGCAAGATGTGGTGGATTGCGCTATTCAGGAAGATGCGAACGCTATTGCGATGACCAGTTATCAAGGCGGACACAATGAATATTTTAAATACATGTTCGATTTGCTGAAGGAAAAAGGCTGCGAACACATTAAGATTTTTGGCGGCGGCGGCGGCGTTATACTTCCTTCTGAAATTGAAGAACTCCAGAAATACGGCATTTGCCGAATATATACTCCAGATGACGGTCGTGCAATGGGTTTACAAGGAATGATTAATGATATGTTGATGAAATGCGACTTTCCAACCGGTTTTAATTTGAACGGAGAAGTCAATCATCTGAAAGAAAAAAACACGAAATCAATTGCGCGTTTAATTTCTTGCGCAGAGAATAATCCTACCGAATTCTCAAAACTGTATCCGATCATTGAAAAAAATATTTTTTCAAACGACAAAATAAAAAAAGTTCCTGTGCTCGGAATTACTGGAACTGGCGGTGCCGGAAAATCATCTTTGATTGATGAATTAGTTCGTCGGTTTCTGATTGATTTTAAAGATAAAACCATTGCCATTATTTCTGTGGATCCTTCTAAACGCAAAACAGGTGGCGCTTTATTGGGTGATCGCATTCGGATGAATTCTATCCGAAACGAGCGCGTTTATATGCGTTCATTAGCCACTCGTCAAAGCAATTTAGCTTTATCAAAATATGTGCGCGAAGCCGTCGATATTGTGAAAGCCGCGGGTTTTGATTTGGTTATTTTAGAAACTTCGGGCATCGGACAAAGCGATACGTCCATTACCGAACACAGCAATTTGAGTTTGTACGTAATGACTCCTGAATATGGTGCCGCTACTCAATTAGAGAAAATTGACATGCTCGATTTTGCAGATATTATTGCGCTCAACAAATTTGATAAACGGGGTGCTTTAGACGCTTTGCGCGATGTCAAAAAACAATACAAGCGCAACCATCAATTGTGGGAATTAAGCGAAGATAAAATTCCAGTTTACGGAACCATTGCTTCTCAGTTCAATGATCCTGGAATGAATCAATTGTACAAAGCTTTGATGGATAAATTGGTGGAAAAAACAGGCGCCGATTTACACAGCGATTTTAAAATTTCCGGTGAAATGTCGGAAAAGATTTATATCATTCCACCTAATAGAACCCGCTATTTAAGTGAGATTTCAGAAAATAATCGTGGCTATGATAAATGGGTGGATGAACAATCTGAAACAGCACAAAAATTATTTTCCATTGTAAAAACGATGGAATCCGTTTCAGGAATTACTTCCAAAAAAGAATTAAATCTCGATACGATTGCACAGGATTTATTGGATTCCGCTGCAGCGAGTAAAAAGGATTTTCTGAAATTATTATTGGCAGAATACGATCGTGTAAAATTATTTTTTGACGGACAAAATAAAAAAGTCCTTGAAAATTGGGCGAATAAAAAGCAGAGCTACAAAAATGAATTCTACAGTTATAAAGTTCGCGACAAAGAAATCAAAATAAAAACACATACCGAATCACTTTCGCATTCCCAAATCCCCAAAGTGGTTACACCGCAGTACAAAGCGTGGGGCGATATTTTGAAATGGAATTTACAAGAAAATGTTCCAGGCGAATTTCCTTATACAGCGGGTGTTTTTCCGTTTAAACGAGAAGGCGAAGATCCTACGCGTATGTTTGCTGGCGAAGGCGGACCGGAACGTACCAACAGAAGATTTCATTATGTAAGTTTAGGAATGCCTGCGCATCGCTTGAGTACAGCGTTTGACAGCGTTACACTTTACGGACAAGATCCCGATTATCGTCCAGATATTTACGGAAAAATTGGCAATGCCGGAGTTTCGATTTGTTGTTTGGATGATGCCAAAAAATTGTACAGCGGTTTCAATTTAGCTAATCCGAAAACTTCTGTAAGTATGACCATCAATGGACCTGCGGCTATGCTTACCGGATTTTTCATGAATGCAGCGATTGATCAACAATGCGAAATTTATATCAAAAAAAATAATCTTGAAAAAGAAATTGAGAAAAAAATTCAAGACATATATAAAGCTAAAAAGGGAATTCGTCCAAGTTATCAAGGAGAATTACCAAAAGGAAATGATGGCTTGGGATTAATGTTACTGGGCATTACAGGCGATCAAGTTTTACCGAAAGACGTATATGAAAAAATAAAAATAGAAACCATTGCAGCTGTTCGCGGTACCGTTCAGGCAGATATTTTGAAAGAAGATCAAGCACAAAATACTTGTATTTTTTCTACCGAATTCGCCTTACGTTTGATGGGCGATATGCAAGAATACTTCATTCAAAAAAATATTCGTAATTTTTATTCTGTTTCTATTTCGGGTTATCACATTGCGGAAGCCGGCGCTAATCCTATCACGCAGCTTGCTTTAACATTGTCGAATGGTTTCACTTTCGTAGAATATTATGTGAGTCGTGGAATGGACATCAATAAATTTGCTCCGAATTTATCGTTCTTTTTTAGCAATGGAATTGATCCAGAATATGCTGTGATTGGTCGCGTTGCACGTAGAATTTGGGCAAAAGCAATGAAGCTAAAATACAATGCAGATGAGCGTTCGCAAATGTTGAAATATCACATCCAAACTTCCGGACGATCTTTACACGCGCAAGAAATTGATTTCAACGATATTAGAACTACTTTGCAAGCGTTATATGCCATTTACGACAATTGCAATTCTTTACACACCAATGCTTACGATGAGGCAATTACAACGCCAACCGAAGAATCGGTGCGCAGAGCAATGGCAATTCAGTTGATTATTAATCGTGAATTAGGTTTAGCAAAAAATGAAAATCCTTTGCAAGGCTCTTTTATTATTGAAGAATTAACCGATTTGGTGGAAGAAGCTGTATTGTTGGAATTCGATAAAATTACCGAGCGTGGTGGCGTTTTAGGCGCGATGGAAACAATGTATCAGCGCGGAAAAATTCAAGAAGAAAGTTTGTATTACGAAACCTTAAAACATTCAGGCGAATATCCGATTATCGGAGTAAATACTTTCCTTTCATCCAAAGGCTCGCCTACTGTAATTCCTGCAGAAGTTATTCGTGCAACAACGGAAGAAAAGAAATATCAAATTACAATGCTAAAAGAATTGAACAAAGCGCAAGCAGATAAAACAACTCAATTATTACGCGATTTACAAACTACCGCTATCCATAATAAAAATATTTTTGAAGGAATTATGGAAGCCGCCAAATATTGTTCTTTAGGACAAATAACCAATGCGCTTTTCGAAGTTGGCGGGCAGTACAGAAGAAATATGTAAGATTACGAATAAACGAATTGATACGAATTTTCGAAAAATGCTTTTCCTTAAAATTGAGGTTGAAAAAATAATTTTTTGAAACGAAATTATTCCACTTTTATCCAACACGTAATTGGATAATGATCCGAATAATTTTTGTGAATGATTTTGAAATCGTATGCTGAAAGGCTTTTACTGTGCATGATGTAATCAATTCGGAAAGAAGGAAAAGAACCATTGTAAGTTTTCCCGAAACCACTTCCACTTTCTTTAAACGCATCTTCTAAATTAGCATTAATCGTGTGATACGCGTAAGATGCAGGAGGATCATTGAAATCTCCGCAAACAATAATTGGGTACGGACTTTTATTCATACTTGCCTTTATAATATCCACTTGCGAGGCTCTTTTTACGAACGCATTTTTCAAATGTCGCACAATACTTTTTGAGTTTTGAATGTTTTCTGTTTCTGTTGTAGTAGAAAGTGCGTCCATGTATTTATAATCGGAAGGCGCGAATTCAATAGATTGTAAGTGCATGTTGTAAACTCGAATCGTATCGTTATTTACTTTTATATCCGAAAAAATACAAATATTATTTGCCGTATTTGTAAACGTAATATTTTCTTGATGAACGATCGGATATTTAGAAAACATGACGATTCCATAGTGATAAACACCTTTCACTGTTTTGGTATAATACACGTGAAAGTATTTTGCATCTTGAAATTTCACTATCGTATCCAAAGTGCGGAATTTTTTGGTGTCGTCCGTGTAAAACTCTTGAAAACACATGATGTCGGCGTTTTCCGCTTTCAATAAATCAAACATTTTATCACGTGTTTCTTTATTGTGCGACCAATTGTACAAATCAAACAAACGTACATTGTACGACATTACTTTCAAAAAAATATTTTTTGAAGACACTTTTTTCTCTGTTGGAAAAAGACGAATTTGAAAAAAATTAGAAAGTTCTCCGAAACCGAAAATCAATATAAAAAAAGAGAGTAGGAAAATGTTTTTTCGAAGCACAATCCAATAACATAAAAAAAGAATATTTAAAAGTGCTAAAATTGGAAAAGCCAATCCGAAAAAAGAAAAAATCCAACATATTCCAGGGCTCACCAATGGCGCCAAATAAGCCATTAAAAGAGCAATTGCAACAATCAAATTAAACGCAAAAATAATTTTATGAAAAAGCGACAGCGCACGAATTCTGATTTTTATTTTTTGCGAAAAATTATGAAAAATCATGTTACCTTTTATTGCTGATGTGAAAAAGAAACTCCTTTTCTTCTTTTGTCAAACTGTCGTATCCGGCTCGCGAAATTTTATCGAGAATTACATCTGTTTTCCGCTGATTATCTGTTTTTCTGACATTGTATTCTTCGTCTGAAATTGGTCTTTTGTACGCCACTTTCATCCGTGGTTTTTTCTGAAACGTTGGACGCATCCTTTCGAAGAAAGTAAAAAATCGCAAAGAAATATCTTTTCCTTTTTTGTATTGAAGAATGTAGAAATAACCAAACAGCGCGCCGCCGATATGTGTTATTTTTCCACCTGTATTTATAGAAAAATCAATAATACTTGTTAAAATAAAGGCAGCAAGTGCGACGTATTTTAATCGTACCGGACCAAAAAACATCAAATTAATTTCCTGATTAGGAACCAATGTAGCAACGGCAACAATCACTGCCATAATTCCACCTGATGCGCCGATGGTAAGTGTATTTTGTGGCATTCCTGGAATTAAATTGTATGCTAAAATATATAATACAGCGCCAGAAATGCCGCCTAAAAAAAATGTTCCAATTAATCTTTTGCTACCCAGATATTGAACAAATAGTTGTCCCATCCAATACAACCAAAGCATGTTGAATAAAATATGGGAAATGCTTTCGTGCAAAAACATATACGTAACGAGGCTCCATGGATGATAAAGTAACGTTCTAAAATTGGAAGTAACGGCAAAATAACTATCTACGTTATCGCTAAAGCCATTAATAAAAACATTGAGAATATTCACGACTAAAAAAATAACGCAATTGATGACGATGAGCTGCATCAAGCCGTTTTCTTTTTCGCGAAAAAGTTTTTTTATATCCTGAATAAAACTCATTCGTTAGTAAAAATTACTGGAATTTTTCTGCCAATATTTGATCAAAATAAATCCGAAAAGCATTCCGCCAAGATGTGCAAAATGAGCTACGTTATCGCCTGGATGATTAGTAATTCCGCTATAAAGCTCAATAGCACCATAAATAATGACGAAATATTTTGCTTTTATCGGCATGATAAAATACACATACAAAAGTGTGTTGGGAAACAACATTCCGAAAGCCAATAAAACGCCAAAAATGGCTCCTGATGCGCCAATCACGTCTATGTCTTTTCTAAAACCCAATAATTGATCCAAGACGTGTCCAGACTGTACGTTAAAATCGCTGTATTTACTTCCATTATTGAACAAATCCAAAATATCCGGAGAGTTTTTATATTCCGAAAAATGCTTGCTTACAATATCGTAAAAGGAAGCTGGATCGGGCGAAATCGCATAATTATTAAGGATATGTTGCAGGTAATAAAATTCTCCAGTGGCAACTGCTTGTTGCACCAAAGCTGCGCCAATACCGCAAACCATGTAAAAAATAAAAAAACGTTTTCCGCCCCAATAATTTTCGAGCATATTTCCGAACATCCACAAGGCAAACATGTTAAATAAAATATGTCCGAAACCGCCGTGCATAAACATATACGTAACAATTTGATATGGACGAAATTTCGAATTGGTAAAATAATGCAAGCCAAGTTTATCGTTCAAATCAATGCCGAATCGATTTTGGACAACAAGCGTTGCCAAAAACATTAATACGTTGATGATGAGTAAATTTTTTACAACAGGCGGAAGTATCTGAAACCGCTGTGGACGGTATTGTTCGTAACTCATTTTTTAAATTTTTTATCCAATTCTTCCATACTCCAATTCATCATTACCGGTTTTCCAGAAGGGGAAAAAGCGGGTGTTTTGCAAATAAATAAATTGTCGATGAGTCCGCGCATTTCTTCTTCGCGTAATATTTTGCCGGATTTTATCGCCGTATTTTTTGCCATTGCACGCGCTAAATTTTCTGTTTTATCTGATTTTAATTCGGAGGAAGCGTGTTTGTATTGTTCCAATAATTCTTCCATGAAATTTTTACAATCGGACGTAATTCCTTCTGTTGGCAAGCCTTGCACGATAAATGTATTTTTTCCGAATTCGCGAATGTCAAAACCCATCGCTTTCATTTCTTCTTGTAAACTTTTTAATAATTCGAAATCTCCAACCGAAAATTGTACCGTTTGCGGAAAAAGTTGTTGCTGTGTTTTGAGAATTTTTTTCTGACTGTTTTCTAAATAATATTCGTACAAAACCCTTTCGTGTGCAGCTTGTTGATCAATAATAAATAAACCCGATTCGTCGGAAACTAAAATGTATTTTCCGTGTAATTGCCCTAAAATTTGTTTGTCGGATTCTAGTCTATGATCCGTTTTCTCGTTTGAAAAAATATTTTTTTCAGGCACATTTTTTTGCTCAACTACCAAATGGTTTTCATACAATTTTCCCCAATTATTTTTATTGGATCTTTCCAAAGGCGTTTCATTTCGCGGATAAGAAATTTCCGTTTTAAACGGATTGAACTGTTTGTTTACCTTTATTTCAGGGGCGATTACAATTTTATCTTTTGGAATTGGCAATAAATTAAAACTCGTTTCTTGTTCAAAATCAATACTTGGTGTGAGATTATTTTTTCCCAAAGATTGTCGAACAACCGAAAGTAAAATGGAATATACTGCGCGTTCATCCTCAAATTTTATTTCTGTTTTAGTCGGATGAATATTGATATCAATGGTTTTTGGATCCAACTCTAACATAATAAAATAGGAAGGAAAAGTGCCCGTCGGAATTAATTTTTGATACGCCGCTTGGATAGCATGATTCAAATACGGACTTTTAATAAATCGTTTATTGATGAAAAAAAATTGTTCGCCACGCGTTTTTTTTGCGTTCTCTGGTTTGCTGATATATCCTTTAATTTTTACGTAATTCGTTTCCTCGTCCACCGCCACCAATCGCTGTTTGTAATTGTTTCCGAAAACAGCCACGATGCGTTGAATAAAGGTTCCTTTTTCTAAATTAAAAATTTCCGTGTTGTTGTGATGAAATGAAAAATAAATTTCAGGGTGAACTAATGCTACACGTTCAAATTCATCAATAATATGGCGGATTTCCACGGCATCCGTTTTTAAAAAATTACGACGTGCAGGGACATTGTAAAAAAGATTTTTCACAGAAAATGAAGTTCCGTCGGTGCAGGCGCAACTTTCTTGCTTTTTAATTTCGCTGCCTTCCATCAAAATAGAAACTCCTGTTTGATCTTCTGTTTTTTTTGTTTTTAGTTCCACATGCGCAATGGCTCCGATAGATGCAAGTGCTTCACCTCTAAAACCCTTGGTACGCAAGGCAAACAAATCATCCGCTTTTCGAATTTTAGAAGTAGCATGACGTTCAAAGCTCATACGAGCGTCTGTTTCCGACATTCCGCAGCCGTTATCGATAATCTGAATAAGTGTTTTTCCGGCATCTTTTACAATCAACTTAATGGCAGAACTTCCTGCATCCACCGCATTTTCGAGCAGCTCTTTCACTACCGAAGCAGGACGTTGAATGACTTCTCCTGCTGCAATTTGATTGGCTACGGAATCGGGTAAAAGCTGAATTATATCGGGCATGACATTTTCTAAAAGACTACAAAAATACAATTATTCTGCTTATTTTTTTAGATGGAGTTCGTAAAAATAATTCACTTAAAAACAGGATTCAAAAATTATTTTTTTGAAGTCGGAATTTTTCAAAAATCACAATGATTTTTCAACCATTTCAGCTGCTTCTTCGCCAATTAAACTACCAATTGCAATGCCCATTCCGCCTAAGCGAACAGCGCAAAAAATATTTTTCGAAACAGCTTTTATAATTACAGATTTTTTAGTCCCAATGCCCATAATCCCGCTCCAGCGCTGTTCTATCGTGAAATTTGTTTTCGGAAGAATCATAGTTTTTAATAAATGTTCGAGCCGATTTTGAACTAAATCTGTTAACCCCATTTCAGTTGTTTCTTCGGTTTTAAAATCCAAATTTCGCGCCCCACCAAAAAGAATCCGGTCTTCGAAATTTCTAAAATAATAATAGCCTTTATCGTAATGAAAAGTGCCTTTTATTTTTAAATTTTTTATTGGAGAAGTAATTAAAACTTGTGCTCTTGCTGGATTTACGGGATAATCAGGGAGAAATTGTTTCGCGAAACCATTGGTGGCAATTAGCATTTTTTTTGCATCAATATAAAACCCATTTTCAGTGCTAATTTGCACTGAATCTTTTTCTTCCGTAAACGATTTTACGCCGCTGGCATTTAAAATAATAATTCCCAAGGATTGTGCCTTTTTGAGCAAAGCGAACATCATTTTTCCGGTGTCAATTTGACCTTCTTGCGTATTTTCAATCATGCCGACAACGTTTTGAAAACCAAAAGATTTTATTTTATTTTCGGCATTTGAAAAAATATTTTTTTGAGAAATAATTTTTGAAATATGTTTGTTGAGATAATCCGTTTGCGCTAAACAGTTTTGAAAAATTATTTTTTTGTCGAAGATTTCGTACCCCCCATATTGTTTAAAATCGAGCGCTTTGTCTCCGATATTTTTTCTCAATCTTAACAATCCTTTCCAGCGTTTTTCGACCAAACTAAAAACTTCGTTTTCGGAATGTTTCGATAAATCGTCCAGTAATTCTGAAGAACTTCCAAAACAAGCAAAACCTGCATTTTTAGTGCTTGCGCCAGATGGAAGCACGCCTCTTTCCAGTACAATTATTTTTAATTTTTTATTTTTCTGCTGTAAAGCGATTGCTGCATTTAAACCCACAATTCCACTTCCGATAATGGCAACATCTATATTATTAAAATAGGATTTTTTCTCCCAGAAGCTTAAATTTGTTTGTATCATATTGTAAATCAGGTTATTTCGATATAATTTACACGAATGTAAAAAAAAGTATATTTTTTCAGATATTTGTAGGCTTGTTCAACCCGTAATTTCTAAGCATGATTGTTGCGCACAAAAATAGAATGAAATCCAATACCACCTTTGCGAAATTTTTTTTCGCTGCGTTTTCGCTATTTTTTACATTCTTTGTAAATGCTCAAACTAACGCTACCACATGGAATTTAACCGTGGACGGAAAGATTACGCAAGATGGTAAAAAATTAGATGGAGCAATGGTTACTGTTTTTAAAAACGGTTCTCAAACGCAACAAATTCCCGCGGGCTCAAACGGAAAATTTGAAATTGTAATGGATCCAGATGCAGATTATATCGTTAATTTTTCCAAAGACGGATTGGTTACTAAAAAATTAAGTTTCAGTACGCGAAACGTGCCAGACGATGTTTCCAAGCAACATTCCTTTGCCTTAGAAATTGGAGAAATATCTCTTTTCATTCTTCCGCAAGGACCCGATGCTTCAACAATAACCAGCATTTTAAATCAGCCGATTGGAAAATTTGCGTATTCTGCCTCTATTAAAGATTTTGATTATGATGCTGCGTACACGGCTTCTATACAAGCGAAATTGGATTTGATTAAGCAAGCTGAAGCACAAGCAAAACAGTTGGAAAAGCAATACAACGATGCAATCGCTCAAGGTGACAAATCCTTTTCTGGCGGAGATTGGTCGGGCGCACAAACGGCGTACAATGCCGCTTTGAAAATAAAACCAGATGCGAAATATCCGCAAAATCAATTAGTCTTGGTGAATAAAAAGGAGGCGGATCAAGCCGCCGCTAATGCTGCTAATGCGAAACAAAAAGCATTGGATGCGCAATACCAAACATTGATTGCTAGTGCAGATAAATCTTTAGCAGGAAAGGATTATGTCAATGCGAAAACAAATTATACGCAAGCTTCTTCCTTAAAGCCAAACGAACAATATCCGAAAGATAAATTAGCTGAAATTGCAAAAGA
>JBDTAC010000022.1 GCA_039924845.1 Bacteroidia bacterium | reverse complement strand
AAAAAGGGAATCAAAAAAATATTTTTTCGAAGCACAAAAATAGAAGACGCGTAACTGCGGCTGTTCATCACAGTTATTAACAAAACAAAGGTGAAAAAAAGGAGTGTACGGGTTTTCTGACGCAAGTTTAATAGCTATTTTTGTGAAAGCCTTGTTTTTGGTGCTCAAAACTAATGAAAGTTAGACGTTCACACAAGGACAAAAGGTTAAAAAAACATAAAAAGACATTGTGCGTAAATTTATTTTAATCGGATTTATTTTTTCGTTTTTATTCGGAGATTTTGCTTTCTCTCAGCAAAAAACGTCCGACTATAAATTGAGAACCGTTGTGATTGATGCGGGTCATGGCGGCAAAGATCCTGGTTGTCATGGCATCCATTTTAAAGAAAAAGACGTTGCTTTGGGCATTTCTTTGAAACTGGGAAAATTAATTGAAGAAAATTGCAAAGATGTAAAAGTGATTTACACGCGCAGTACGGACGTGTTTGTGCCGCTCAACGAACGTGCTGAAATTGCTAATAAAAACAAAGCCGATTTATTTATTT
Source organism: Bacteroidia bacterium (assembly GCA_039924845.1). NCBI lineage: Bacteria > Pseudomonadati > Bacteroidota > Bacteroidia > Bacteroidia bacterium. Next base: position 4,123 of record JBDTAC010000022.1, on the reverse strand, counting down.
GCATCCATTGCAATGCATCCACCAATAAAGAAGCTTTTGGTTCTGCTACGTATGTGATGGGTTTGTATAAAACGAAGGGCAATTTGGATGTGGCAAAGCGTGAGAACTCTTCTATTTTAATGGAAAGTAATTACAAAAAAACATACGATGGATTTGATCCGAATTCCGACGAAGGAAATATAATTTTTAGTATGTATCAAAATGAATATTTACAGCAAAGTCTTGATTTAGCTGCTAAAATCCAAGATCAATATAAAAACCAAGCCAATCGGGAAGATAAAGGCGTAAAGCAAGCTGGCTTTTTGGTGCTCTGGAGAACCGCGATGCCAAGCCTTTTAACGGAAACTGGATTTTTGACTAATCCCAATGAAGAAAAATTTTTAGGTTCTCAAAAAGGACAAACGTATTTGGCTTCCTCTATTTTCAGGGCTTTTAGAGAATATAAAGATGAAATGGAAGGCAAACAAATGAATACCGACGATAAAAATTTCAAAAAACCTGTTTTGAAAAAAGAAGATTTAGAACAAGATTCCATCAACGAAATGCAGCTTCAAAAAAATAATTTTCCGAAAGACACTATTCTTATTGCAAAACAAGATTCTATTCCAAGAGACACTGTCTCAATACAAAAAATAAAAAAAATCTCTCCAACAAAGAAAAAAACAAGTACCGAAAAATTAAAGACAAGTATTCAGAAATTAAAAATTGACAGTGTTCCGCTTTCTGCGCCAACAAAAGATCCCATTGTAATGCCGCCGCAAGATTCTAATGTTTTCAGAGTCCAATTTGCTTCCTTTTCCAAAAAAATTCCGTTGGACGATAAAAAATTTGACGGATTAAAAGATGTGTGGGAATATCAAGCAGGTGAAATTTATAAATATACGGCTGGGAATTTTGCTACAGCCGACAAAGCCATTGCTTTGCAAACCAAAATGCGAAAAAATGGATTTAAGGACGCTTTTGTGGTTATTTTTAAGAATGGAAAAAGAATTTCAACAAATGATGCTGCCAAATTATTAAAAAAGTAAATTTGCACTCGCATCAAAAAAAAATATTTTGAAACTCACAAAGGAAGTAAGAATAGGAATCATTGTAACAGCAGCTTTAGCACTGCTTATTTTTGGATTTAATTTTTTAAAAGGGCGAAATATCTTTTCGCATCCAAAAACGGTATACGCTCTGTACAAACACATTGATGGACTCGTAGAAGCCAATCCAGTGCAGGTAAACGGATTTAGAATTGGCCGCGTGCAAAGCATCGAAATGTTGCCAGATACTTCTGGTCGGATTTTGGTAACGTTTGTCATCAGTGATAAAAACGCGCGCATTCCAAAAAATTCTGTAGCGAAAATTATTAGCTCCGATTTGCTTGGTTCTAAAGCTATTCAGATACAATTCGGAAATGCTGCCAACTATATTCAAGACGGCGATACGATGAGTGCTGGAACGGAAGATAATTTGAAAGATGCCGTTAATAAACAAATACAGCCGTTGAAAGACAAAGCGGAGAATTTAATTTCTTCTATTGATTCGGTAATGATAGTGGTGCAATCTGTTTTTAATAAAGGCAATACAACCAATATTTCCAGAAGTGTGGAAAGTATTCGTAAATCGCTCGAGACATTTGAAAATACTTCTAAAAATTTAGATGAACTTGTGGTTTCTGAAAAAGGAAAAATGTCTGTTATCTTCAGTAACATCGAATCCATTTCTTCGAATTTGGCAAACAACAATAAAAAATTATCGAACATGATGACAAATTTTTCGTCTATCAGCGATTCTTTGGCAAAATCAAATCTGAAAAGTACCATCAACAACGCGGATATTGCGTTGAGTAATGCTGCGGAAATCATGAAAAAAATAAATCAAGGAAAAGGAAGTTTGGGTATGTTAGTGAATAACGACACGCTTTACAATAAATTACAAGGTTCTGCCGATCAATTAAATAAATTATTGGAAGATATGCGCGAACATCCGAAACGTTACGTACATTTTTCTGTTTTCGGCGGGCGAGATAAAAGCAGTTCGAAAAAATAATTTTTCAAATGGGAATTTCCAACATTTTATTTATTTTACTTTTAGCTGGAGGAATAATTTTTTTCACGATAAATGTGCGTAAAATTATTCGCAATATAAATCTCGGAAAAGATATTGACCGCAACGATAACAAGCCTTTGCGTTGGAAAACAATGGCGCGTGTGGCACTCGGTCAATCCAAAATGGTAACGCGTCCTTTAGCAGGAATTATGCACATTTTTGTGTATGTCGGATTTGTAATCATAAATATAGAAGTGCTGGAAATCATTATTGACGGTATTTTCGGGACACATCGCGTTTTTTCCTTTCTCGGAAGTTTTTATAATTTTTTAATTGGCTTGTTTGAATTTTTGGCTATTGCTACGATGTTCGGCTGTATTGTTTTTTTAATCAGAAGAAATATCGGACGCATAAAAAGATTTTGGAGTAAGGAAATGACCATTTGGCCTCGCTCCGATGCAAATATTATTTTGATAACAGAAATTTTATTGATGTCTGCTTTTTTGACAATGAATGGCTGCGATTTTTTATTACAACAATCCGGTCATGTCGCGAAAGCTGGCGCATTTCCGATTAGCAGTTTAATTGCTATTTTATTTTCAGGAATGAATCCACATTCGTTAGAAATGTTAGAAAAATCGTGTTGGTGGTTTCACATTATCGGCATCATCGCATTTTTAAATTACTTGCCTTACTCCAAACATTTCCATATTCTATTGGCTTTTCCGAATGTATATTATTCCAATCTTCAGCCGAAAGGCGAGTTTAATAATTTGGAAGCTGTTACTAACGAAGTAAAATTAATGTTCGATCCGAATGCTGCCAATGCCGCTCCGCCTGCTGCTCCTGGCAGATTTGGTGCAAAAGATGTAACGGATTTGACTTGGAAACAATTGATGGATTCCTATTCTTGTACAGAATGCGGCAGATGCACTTCTTCTTGTCCGGCTAATCAAACTGGAAAATTATTGTCGCCACGAAAAATAATGATGGATACGCGCAAAAGATTGGAAGAAGTAGGAAAAAATTTAGATAAAAATGGCGTTCCTCAGGAAGACGGAAAATCATTGTTGGGCGATTATATAACACCCGAAGAATTGTGGGCTTGCACTTCGTGTAATGCTTGTGTGCAGGAATGTCCCGTTGATATTGATCCGTTATCATTAATTGTGGAAATGCGCAGATTTTTAGTGATGGAACAATCGGCTGCGCCAAGCGGATTAAATTTAATGTTTACGAATATCGAAAACAACGGAGCACCTTGGCAATTTCCGCCAACAGACCGTTTGAATTGGGTATCTGAAAAATAATTTTTTTGAAATGGAAACAAATAATCAACCTTTAATTGTGCCTACCATGGCGGAATTTCTTGCAAAAGGAGAAGTTCCAGAAATTTTATTTTGGGTAGGTTGCCTCGGAAGTTTTGACGACAGAGCGAAAAAAGTTACGAAAGCAATTGCTAAAATTTTAACGAAAGCCAATGTGAAATTTGCTGTTTTGGGAACGGAAGAAAGTTGCACTGGAGATCCTGCTAAACGTGCCGGGAACGAGTTTCTGTTTCAGATGCAAGCAATGAATAATATCACGGTTTTGAATAATTATTCGGTAAAAAAAATTGTTACTGGTTGTCCGCATTGTTTCAATACAATAAAAAATGAATATCCCGCTTTAGGCGGAAATTACGAAGTGATTCATCACACACAATTGATGCAAGAATTATTGGATGCCGGAAAAATAAAAATAGAAGGCGGTTCATTTAAAGGAAAAAAAATCACGTTTCACGATCCGTGTTATTTGGGCAGAGGAAACAATATTTACGAAGCTCCGCGAGAAGTCATTTCTAAATTAGAAGTGGAACTTTCAGAAATGAAACGCAGTCGCGCTAAAGGATTTTGTTGTGGTGCTGGTGGCGCGCAAATGTTTAAAGATGCCGAAAAAGGAAACAAAGAAGTGAACATCGAACGCTCGGAAGAGGCGCTGGGATTGAAACCTGACGTAATTGCAACTGGCTGTCCGTTTTGCATGACAATGATGACAGATGGCGTAAAACATTTTAACAAAGAAGGAGAAACAAAAGTGATGGACG
>JBDTAC010000021.1 GCA_039924845.1 Bacteroidia bacterium | reverse complement strand
TCTTGTTCAATTCTTTTTGTTTGAATCTCGTGTCCGAACCTTTCAATGAGTTCGTTGTCAAAAACTTTCAACGCAAAAAAATTGGCGTCCTTCTTTGCTTTGAAAACTGCCGCAGACTTTCCGTTATTAATTAGCTCTATAACTTCATATCCATTTAATGTAGTTCCCTTTATTTCTTTTTCTAACGCTAATGCTTTTATTTTGTCCATGTGTTTAAATACTTATGAAGTTTGAAGTGTTGAATAAGGTAGCAGGCAACATACTTATTGGCGAATATAATTAATTTCAAGCAAAAGTAAAATCTTTTTTTTAATTTCTTGTTATATAAACAGATAAACTGAAAATGATATGCGTATTATTAATATCTAAAAATATAATTATATTCGTAAAAAATATTTAAATGAAATTTTATTTTCTTAATTGTACATTTTCAGAACACAGCAATCAAAAGGTAATTATGTGCCATTTTGAATACAATCCATTACACTTAAATGCATTTAAAAAAGAGTTTCCTGGAGCAAAGTGGTCGCAAAGTAAAAAATGCTGGTACGTAGCCGATACCAGTTTATACCGTAAACGTTTAGGTTTGGAAAAAAATGAAATAGGAAGTCAATATGAAACAAAAATTCAAGGAACAAATAGTCACGCATTTACACTTTTTAGAAATACCTTGCATCAACGTGCCTATTCTCCACTTACTATAAAAACATATTTAGGAGAATTTGCTCAATTGCTAATGGAATTAAAAGGACATGATGTAAATCAACTCTCCACTGAGCGGCTGAATGCGTATTTTTTATATTGTATAAAAAAATTGAAATTATCAGAAAACCAAATTCATAGTAGAATTAATGCAGTTAAAGGTTATTTCAAATTAGTGCTCAATAAGCCTGAAATTATAGATGTTGTTCCTCGACCACGAAAAGGAGAGAGTCTCCCAAAAGTGCTAAGTAAAGAAGAAATAAAAAAAATATTTGATGTTACTCCAAACTTAAAGCATAAACTAATGCTGAAATTAGCTTATGGCATGGGCTTGAGAGTGAGTGAAGTTGTTAATATTAAAATCGCAGACATAGACAGTAATCGCATGCAGGTACGCATTGAACAAGCAAAAGGAAAAAAAGATCGTGCTGTTAATTTGCCGAAATCTATTCTTCCCGAACTTCGACTTTATTACACAGAGTATAAGCCTATAAAATATCTATTTGAAGGTCAATTTGAGGATAAATATTCAATTAGAAGCGTTCAAGCAGTTTTTAAACGTGCTATGATCAGAGCAAATATCAATAAAGTTATTGGAATCCACGGTTTGCGACATAGTTATGCCACACATCTTTTAGAAATTGGAACAGACATGGTTTTTATTCAAAAATTATTGGGACATAAAAATATAAAAACAACAGAAATTTATGCAAAAATAGGAAGACAAACGCTGGGCAAAGTTCAGAGTCCTCTTGACGATTTGTAATCTAAACCAAATTTACTTAATTTTAAAGAGAAGATTAAGATGTCTTAAAGCTAAGAAGTGTCAGTTTCCCAAAAATTGTTACCATCCAATATTATTGAACTATTTTCATTGGCGCTACCCAGTACTACCTCTAATGCACATCGGTACATTTTCAAATTCTTATACATTCTCAATTTTACATTATCAATTCTCCAACATCAATTCTCTTTCTCGCACAATATTTTTTTGTTTAAGCCGTTTTCAGAATTATAAATGCAGTACTAATCATAAAAAAACCGTAGAAATCATGAAAAAGAACAGAGAAACAGGCAACGTTAAGAACGCAGCCAATTTTGAAGATTTAATTTCTTTTTGCGAAGGGTACAAAACCGCTTATCAACCCTCCAACGCACAGTTCGAGCTAACAGCTTTACAAACATTGTTGCTCGAAGCACGAACTAAAATGGATGAGCTAAACACTGCCATTACGGATTTTAACAATGCGACCAACGAAAGAGCGATACTTTTTCAACCGCTTCGCAAATTGAGTACTCGCATAGTAAATGCCTTGGAGGTAAGCGGAGCTACTGCACTCACTGTTGCCAATGCAAAAGCAATTTTGCGAAAAATACAAGGTCGCAGAGCACCAACACATATACACTTGTTGGTACAAGAACCAGTTGCGGAAGGTACACCGCAGCCTGTTCCGACATCCAAAGAAATCTCTGCGGCACAAACAGGCTATGATAACCAAACAGAGCATTTAGCCCGTTTAATAAGCACTTTGCATGCAGAGCCTTTGTATACACCAAATGAAACAGAGCTTACTCCAACAAAGTTAAGCGCCATGCTCACTGCAATCAAAGCAGCCAACACTGCCGTTATTGCCAAAGCAACTGCTCTCAGCAATGCCCGCATCGCACGCAATAAAATCATGTACGACAGCGATACCGGAATCCACCACATAGCACTTGAAATAAAAAAATACATCAAGTCTGTGTTTGGAACAAACAGCCCGGAATACAGGCAGGTAAGCAGAATAAAGTTTACACGAGCCAGATTCTAATAAATCCTGAAAAGCCCTCTCCTAAAAAAGAGGGCTTTCTTTTTGAATATCCCTCCCCAATTTGTTATAAAGCACGATTACTGTGTGATGACGCATGTTATTTGTTTGATGGCAGATGTTATTTGTTTGATGGCAGATGTTATTTGTTTGATGGCAGATGTTACTCGTTTGATGGCAGATGTTACTCGTGTGATGGCGCATGTTATTTGTGTGATGACGCATGTTATTTGTTTGATGGCACATGTTATTTGTTTGATGGCACATGTTGCTCGTTTGATGGCGCATGTCATTTGTTTGATGGCGCATGTTACTTGTTTGATGGAGCATGTACACCGTTTGATGGAGCATGTTATAAGTGTGTCCCAAAAAGCGTATAAACGTTGAGTGGGAATGTTCCCGTCATTTTATAATCAAGCATTCCGTTTTAGGGGGAACAATTGCCTGAAAAAAGAATATTTCAAACAGTTTGTTTAGGTAGTATTTGGATTTGCGGCTAAATCGTACCTTCGCGCAATTTTTAGAAAAATGTTTACCGAAGAATACATTAAACACCATAAAACAACCGCTTTGTTAGCGTATCCGCTTTGTCTAAGTCAGTTAGGACAAATAATGGTAGGCGTTGTGGATACTGCGATGGTTGGGCATCTCGGAACCATTCCACAAGCAGCGGTCGCACTTGCCAACAGTGTTTTTATGGCGGTGCTTGTATTCGGAATCGGTGTTTCGTTTGGTATTACGCCCATGGTTGCTATTGCCGATAGCAATAAAAACGAACATGAATCTGCCTTATTATTAAAAAACGGATTGCTCGTAAATGTGTTTACCGGCATCGTCCTTTTTGCTTTTTTATATTTCGCTACACCTTTAATGAAAGATCTCGGAGAGCCCACAAACATTGTGAGTTTGGCGATTCCATTTTTTTCAGTCTTATTGTTTTCGATGATTCCCTTGAGTTTTTTCTTCACCTTTAAACAATTTGCCGAAGGACTTTCACGCACGCGCATCGCTATGTTAATCAGCATTGCAGGAAATATTCTCAATGTCATTCTCAACTATATTTTTATTTTTGGAAAATGCGGAATGGCACCCATGGGAATTATGGGATCCTGTTGGGCAAGTTTTTATGCGCGGGTTTTTATGGCTATCGGAATGTTTTTATATGTGTTTTACGATGCCTATTTTAAACCGTATTGGAAAAATTTCTTTTCAGACGAAGCGTTTTACTCCATTCCTCTAATTCGAAAAATAATCGGAATCGGTGTTCCCACTGGTTTTCAATTTGTGTTTGAAGTAGCCACCTTTTCTTTTGCTGCCATCATGACGGGCTGGATTGGCGCCGTTCCATTAGCCGCACATCAAATTGCGTTGAGCATCGCCGCCATTACCTATATGGTCGCAAGCGGTTTGGGGGCAGCATCTTGCGTCCGCATCGGAAATCAATTTGGATTAAAGAATAAAAAAAGTATTCAACATGTCGGCTTTAGCTCTTATTTTATGGTGATTTGTTTTATGACGTGTAGCGCCATTTTATTTATTCTGTTCCGAAATAAATTACCCTTGATCTTTACAAATGATCCAAACGTCATTTCAGTTGCTTCTTCTTTGCTTGTCATTGCTGCCTTTTTTCAATTATCGGATGGCATTCAAGTAGTTGGATTGGGATTGTTGAGAGGAATGAAAGATGTGAAAATCCCTACGCTTATTACATTTATTGCCTATTGGGCAATCGGCTTACCTTGCAGTTATCTTTTGGCATTCAAATTCGGAATGGGCGTACAAGGCGTTTGGTACGGACTTCTACTCGGTCTTACCGCTTCCGCGGGATTGTTGTTTTTACGATTCAAACACATTTTAAAAGGCATAAAAGCCACTGCTTAAAAAGCCATTTTTGAAATACGGTTTTATTTTCTATTTTTGCAGCCCTTTAATGGGAAAATAATCATCTAATTAATTGAAAAAGATAACCTAACAAAAAATAATTTTATGCAAAACATAGTTTACATCGTTCCATTTTTCGGAATAATTGCCTTGATTTACACCGCCATCAAATCGGCTTGGGTAACCAAGCAAGACGCAGGAAATGAAAAAATGACCACCATCGCAAAATACATTGCCGATGGAGCAATGGCATTTTTGAAAGCAGAATATAAAGTGCTTTCGTATTATGTTATTATCGCCAGCGTTTTCTTGTTTTATTTGGGATCAACTGGTGAAAACTCATCTCCTTTTATCGTAGTTGCTTTTATCTTTGGAGCTATATTCTCCGTATTGGCAGGCTTTATCGGAATGCGTATCGCTACAAAAGCAAACGTTCGTACGGCACAAGCTGCACGTACCAGTCTTTCTAAAGCGCTTGCTGTATCTTTCGGCGGAGGTTCTGTTATGGGAATGGGCGTTGCCGGACTTGCGGTACTTGGTTTAGGTTCTTTGTTCATCGTGTTTAAAATAATGTTTGTTAAAACAGGCGATGTAAATGGTGCGGAGATGGAAAAAGCCTTGGAAGTTCTTACTGGATTTTCTTTGGGTGCAGAAAGCATTGCCTTGTTTGCCCGCGTAGGAGGTGGTATTTACACCAAAGCGGCTGACGTTGGAGCAGATTTAGTTGGAAAAGTAGAAGCTGGTATTCCGGAAGATGATCCTCGCAATCCTGCTACTATTGCAGATAACGTAGGTGATAACGTAGGTGACGTTGCCGGTATGGGTGCCGATTTATTCGGTTCGTTCGTTGCCACTATTCTTGCCACCATGGTGCTTGGAAGAGAGATAAAAGTAACAGATCATTTTGGTGGAATTTCTCCTGTGTTATTGCCCTTGGTAATTGGCGGAATTGGAAGTTTATTTTCTATCATCGCTACGTTTTTCGTAAAAGTAAAAGACGGCGGAAACGTTCAAAAAGCATTAAATATCGGTAATTGGTCGGCAGTAATTATGACGGCAATTGCTTCTTATTTCTTGATTCGCTGGATGCTTCCTGCTACTTTAATGTTGAGAGGAATCACATTTACATCAATGGGCGTTTATTACGCTGTTTTAATCGGCTTAGCCGTTGGTACATTAATCAGCATGGTAACCGAATATTATTGCTCTATGGGCAAAGGTCCTGTTAATTCGATTGTACAACAATCTTCTACCGGACACGCCACCAATATCATTGCCGGATTGAGTGTAGGAATGATGAGTACTGCATTGCCTATTTTAATATTGGCTTGCGGAATTGTAAGTTCGTATGCCGTTGCCGGATTATATGGAGTAGCTATTGCTGCTGCCGGAATGATGGCAACAACAGCAATGCAATTAGCCATTGATGCTTTCGGTCCGATTGCCGATAATGCAGGTGGAATTGCCGAAATGAGTGAACTTCCGAAAGAAGTACGTGAAAAAACAGATATTTTGGATGCCGTTGGAAACACAACTGCTGCTACAGGGAAAGGTTTTGCAATCGCTTCTGCCGCTTTAACTTCTTTGGCTTTATTTGCTGCTTTTATGGGCGCTGCACATATCAGCGTAATTGATATTTCGAATGCAAAAGTGCTTGCCGGTTTATTCATCGGTGGTGTTATTCCTTTTGTGTTTTCTGCTTTGGCTATTTCTGCTGTTGGTCGCGCTGCGATGGCAATGGTACAAGAAGTGCGCAGACAATTCCGTGAAATAAAAGGCATTATGGAAGGAACCGGAAAGCCGGAATACGAAAAATGTATTGCTATTTCTACTAAAGCTGCTATTCGTGAAATGATGTTGCCAGGTGCTTTGGCATTACTTGCTCCAGTTATTGTCGGATTTGCTTTTGGTGCGGAAGTATTGGGTGGCGTGCTTGCCGGAGTTACTGTTTCGGGTGTGTTGATGGCGATTTTTCAATCGAATGCAGGTGGTGCTTGGGATAATGCAAAAAAATCTTTTGAGAAAGGCGTTATCATCGACGGACAAAAATATTTTAAAGGTTCCGATCCACACAAAGCGTCTATTACTGGCGATACTGTTGGAGATCCATTTAAAGATACTTCTGGTCCATCCATGAATATCTTAATTAAATTAATGTCGATTGTTTCTTTGGTAATTGCGCCACATTTGGTTCAAAAAAATAATTTACCAACTCCTGTTTCGTCGGCAACTACACAAACAACAAGTGATTCCACAAAAATGATTTCGCAAGACATGGCGCCTTTAAACGGAACGTTCGTGTTGAGCAAAGTGCATTCTTTTGTTGGGTTCACTATTTCTCACATGCTTTCCGAAGCAAATGGTTTGATGACCATTGACACAGGTTTTGTGAAATTAAATGGAGATTTAAAAAATTCAGATCTGGAATTAAGTTTCATCGTGAAAGGCATCAACACCAATAACGACAATAGAAACGAACATTTACAAACGCCTGCTTATTTTAACGCAGATAGTTTTCCGACCATTAAATTTAAAGCGACAGACATTGAATTGGCGGTAAATAATCCGAAATACAAATACATCGCTAAAGGAAATTTAACGATAAAAGATGTAACCAAAGCCGTTGATATTCCTTTCAATTACGTAGGTGCTGATTCACTTCAAATGAAAGGCATGACGATGAAAACATATACGTTTGCCGGAGAATTTTCATTGAATCGTACCGATTATCACGTTGGAACAGCCAACGCAATGATAGGTTCCGATGTGAAAATTAATTTCTCAGTAGAAACTTCGAAAATGTAATTCGAAAAATTATTTTTTTGAATGCGAAAAAAAGCCTCCCTAAAACGGGGCTTTTTTTATGCTCCGAAAAATTATTTTTTCAACCTCGCTTTTCCGTACCTTTGAATGACCAGAAATAGAATTTTTATGTTTCCAAAAAAAAGCAAAGCTTACAGCGTTTTGTACAATAAATGTCCGCGCTGCCACGAAGGAGATTTCTTATTTTCTAAAAATCCATTCAATTTAAAAATGGCGGGTAAATTAGCCAATCCTTGTTCCGTTTGTGGACAGAATTACGAATTAGAAACAGGATTTTATTGGGGCGCCATGTACGTGAGCTACGGCATAAACGTATTGGTTTTTGTTGTGATGTGGGGAATCACAGAATTGATTTTTCCTGCCGATACCAACCCTTGGTGGTACGTTGGCGTAATTACGGTAACAGAAGTTTTATTGGTTCCTTTTACTTTTCGCTGGGCGCGATTAATCTGGATAAATTTTTTCGTGGATTATAAAATCAATTTAGAATAAAAGAAACTAAAATCAGGTAAAGGAAACTGCTACTAAACGTATGTCTGTAAATAATTGTACTCCCACATATCAGCGAAAGCAATTGAGCTTTTTAGATCGCTTTCTAACACTTTGGATTTTTTTAGCCATGTTTATTGGTGTTTCCATTGGTTATTTTTTTCCGCACTCTGCTGATGTTATTAATTTATTTTCGAGCGGAACAACCAATATTCCTATAGCAATTGGCTTGATTTTAATGATGTATCCGCCTTTAGCGAAAGTGCGTTACGAAAAAATGAGTGAGGTTTTTAAGAATCCGAAAATTTTAGGAGTATCACTTTTACTGAATTGGGTTATTGGTCCTTTATTGATGTTTTTTTTAGCAATTATTTTTTTTCACAATCAACCGGAATATATGATGGGACTTATTCTCATCGGCATTGCACGCTGCATTGCAATGGTTATTGTTTGGAATGAATTGGCGGAAGGAAACAGAGAATATGCGGCAGGATTAGTTGCCTTAAATAGTATTTTTCAAATTCTGTTTTATAGTTTTTATGCCTATTTATTTATCTCTGTTTTACCTCCATTATTTGGCGTAAAAAGTAGCGTCATTTATATCACCATTTCGCAAATTGCTAAGAGTGTTTTTATTTATTTGGGCATTCCCTTTTCTTTCGGAATTATCAGTCGTGTTGTATTAATTAAGTGGAAAGGATTGGATTGGTTTAACCAAAAATACATTCCTTTTATTTCGCCAATTACGCTAATTGCACTGCTTTTCACTATTATATTGATGTTTAGTTTGAAAGGGAATTTAATTGTTGCCATTCCATTTGATGTTTTAAAAATTGCGATTCCTTTGGTCTTGTATTTTGCAATTATGTTTTTGATGAGTTTTTTTATTGGAAAAAAATTAGGAGCAGATTATTCTCAAAATACTGCCATTGCATTTACCGCAACCGGAAATAATTTTGAATTAGCCATTGCTGTAGCTATTGGAATTTTCGGCATTAACAGCGGACAAGCATTTGTAGGTGTAATTGGACCTTTGGTAGAAGTACCTGCGTTAATCTTATTAGTGAATGTGGCGCTGCGATTTCGAAATAAATATTATTTGAAAAAATAATTTTTTGAAGTCCTAAAATCAATAATCCGCGTTGTAGAAGGAAAGCGTGATTTTGCCATAACCGTATTCGTAACTTTCATCACTCATCGCAATTTTAATTTTTCCGTAATTCGGATCGCGTACAGTCCAAATGCTGGCTTCGTTTTCGGTAATGGGTTGTTGATATTTTTTTTCATAAAAATCTTCCAGTTTTTTTACCAATTGAGCTGCATCTTGGTTTGTATTAAAAAAAACTTCTGCTTTTATTTCGCTCATTCCGCGTTCGTCAAAACTGTAACTAATTGTATAATAATTATTGCTGTCGGCAGCAATTGTATCAAATGGAATGGTGTAAAATAAATAATCTTTATCGTCTTCGTCTGGCTTCATTTCCTCGCTTTTTTTTACATTTTCAGGATTCATTCCGAAATGTAAACCACGAAAAATACCTTGATCATTTTTCATCAGCGAAGCAAAAACACTTCCATAAGCGATAAAAATAGTGGACGTAGAATCGTTGTTTTTGATTCCCAATTTTTTTAGAGAAGATAAAAAAGATTTTTTCGGCGAACGATTCGTGTCGGAATGATTGTCGTCGTTACAAGAAAAACCAACGGCTGTAATAGCAAACAGGAAAATTATTTTTTTAAAGATATTCATTTCTTATTTCTCATCACGAAAGTAGAAAGAAAATGATTGCAAGGAGCATAAAGGGTATATTATTTTTTCAGCGAAACTTCTTGTAAAAAAATCGCGCAAATATCTTTTACCGATTGTTGCAAAGGCAGGAACTCATAATTTAAAGCCTTTTTAATTTTAGCATTTGAAAAATAATTTTTTTCCTGAGAAGCGCGTGCTATTTCTTTGGTGAGTGCTCCTTGTTTGCCTGTAATTTTACTTTTTAAAGCCTCTGCACGCCAAGCTATTTCGGTTAAAAAAGGAATTGCTTTTAGCTTCGGTTCTTTTTTGCCGAGCTCTTTACAAATCATCTCGAAAATAGTTTTGTACGAACAATTTTCAGCCGAAATAATAAAACGCTCCTTCGTAATTTCACTTTCCATTAAGCGAATCATACTATTGGATAAATCACGAACATCAATAAAACCAGCACTTCCAGAAGTATAAAAAGGCAATCCCTTGTACGCTTGCAGAAACATTGACGCACTGCTCTTTCGCCAATTTCCAGAAGCCAAAATAATAGATGGATTAACAATAACCATATTCAATCCTTCTGCTGCTGCACGCCAAACTTCGCGCTCAGCGGCATATTTACTGTTTGCGTAATTGGAATTGTCCACCAAAATATCCGAAAAAGTTTCTTCTGTAATCAACTCCTTATGAAGTGTTTTTCCTAACGTAGCTACGGAACTAACGTAACAAAATTTCTTAATTCCTTTTACCAACGAGGCATTCACCATGTTTGCGGTTCCTTGCTCGTTGGTTTTAAAAATAATTTCTTTATCTTTTCTGTTGAAAGAAACGGAGGCAGCACAATGGTAAACCTTCTCTACATCTTGCATGGCTTCCATTACCGAAAAAAAATCGCGAATATCTCCGTCTATCCAAGAAATTTTTTTGAAAAGGTTTTCATCATGATCTCCATTTTGAAAAAATAATTTTTTAACGCTCGAAATATCACTTTCAGGACGTTTCAGCACTTTTACGGTTTCTCCGGATTTAACTAAATCGAATAAAAGTCGGCTGCCTACTAAACCTGTTCCACCTGTTACTAAAATCATTTTCTACT
>JBDTAC010000020.1 GCA_039924845.1 Bacteroidia bacterium | reverse complement strand
GATGGCTGGGATTCTATTTTATCTATTTTACAAATGCCGAACGGTGTTCCCGTTGCCACTGTCGCATTAAATGCTGCACAAAATGCGGGAATTCTGGCGGCACAAATAATTGCGGCAGGCGATCCTTCCGTTCTTCAAAAAATTATTTTATTCAAAGAGGAATTAAAAAATAAAGTTTCTGCATCTACCGATGCAATAAATCAACTCCAATTTAAGTTCAAGGTGAAATAATTTTCATCGGATGAGTCTTAAAAAAAGCAGTACAAAATTTTTCGTCTTGTTTATTTGTTCGGTCTTCAATGCAGATGCTGACAATTATCCACTTGGTGCGAGAAATAGTGCATTGGGAAATACTTCTGTAAGTTTATCCGATGTTTGGTCGGCGCAAAATAACCAAGCCGGATTGGCATTTTTGAAAAACAACTCGGCAGCCTTTTATCACGAACAACGTTTCGGATTAAAAGAACTGAGTTTGAACGCTGCAACTACAAACTTCTCTATAAAAAAAGGTGTTTTCGGAATTACTATTTCCTCTTTCGGATATTCGCTTTACAGCGAAAATAAATTCGGAATTGCGTATGCAAAGCCTTTGAGTACTACTTTTTCAATAGGTGTACAACTAAACTATTTTCATACGCACATTGCCGATGGATACGGCAACAAAGGCGTTCTTGTACCTGAAATTGGATTGCAAAAAAAACTGAATGAAAAATTAATTTTTGGAGTTCATTTTTTCAACTTCACAAGCACCAAATTAGCACATTATACCGACGAACGAGTTCCTACGATTGTTCGATTGGGAATGAATTATTCTTTCTCAAAACAAGTTATAATTGCGCTTGAAACAGAAAAAGACATTCAATATAACCCATTGCTGAAAGCTGGAATTGAATACGCGCCTCGAAAAAATATTTTTTTGAGAGCAGGAGTTTCATCCGAAATTTTCTCGTTTGGATTTGGTCTTAATGTGAAACAATTACAATTGGATTTTTCAACTACTCTTCATCCTACACTTGGCTATACGCCACAAATAGGCATGTCCTATCGTTTCGATAAAAAAACGAATTGAAAAAATAATTTTTTGAATATTTAATTTTCAAATGAAAAAAATAATTTTTCAGCCGCAAAAATGGATAATACAATCGAATTTATGGATTGTCTTTTTCGCGTTATTGTTTTCGTACAAAGTATCTTCACAAGAAATTTTAAGCGATGAAGAACTCGAAATAGATGAGAAAGTAGAAATGAATGTAGAAAACTCAGATGCTGTGGAAAACTCAGATTACACAAATTTATTTGAAATACTTCAAGCATATCATAAAAATAAATTAAACTTAAATACGGCTACAGCAAACGATTTGAGTGATTTACAATTATTAAATAACTTACAAATTAATAACTTATTGAATCACATTCGTGAAAATGGATTGTTACTGAGTGTGTACGAATTGCAAACAATAGATGGCTTTTCAGAAGAAATTATTCAAAAAATAATACCCTATATCCGTGTGGGTAAAGTAGAAGAAAAAAATAATTTTTCGTTAAATAAAATTTTTAAATACGGAAAAAGTCAGTGGACATCTGCTTTTGAGCAAACATTAGAAAAATCGAAAGGATATTTAATACCTGGTAAAACGTCGTATTTAGGAAGTCCACAAAAAATAATAGAGCGTTATAAATTTCAATCCTCAAATTTTGTTTCTGCTGGATTTACATCAAAAAAAGATGCTGGTGAAGAATTTTTTAGCGGATCTCAAAAACAAGGATTTGATTTTTATTCGGGATATTTATCCATAAAAAATAATCACTTTATAAAAAATATTATAGTGGGAGATTATCAAGCCAGTTTTGGGCAAGGACTTACCACATGGACTGGTTTTGGCTTTGGAAAATCTTCCGATGTGATGAATATTGCTAAGTCTGGTGCGGGAATTCGACCATATACCTCCTTGGATGAAATTAATTTTTTTCGAGGAATCGCAACAACATTTGCCTTTAAACGATTTGAAATCAGCACATTTATTTCCGACAAAAAAACAGATGCAACCATTGTTCCATCTTTAAACGAAAAGGATTCTTTGGCAGTCAGTTCAATCAAGCAAGGCGGATTGCACCGAACGATAACCGAATTGCAGAATAAAAATTCGTTACAAGAAAAAATTTTCGGAGGAAATATTACTTATCAAAAAAATAATTTTTCAATCGGTCTTACAGCACTACAAACGAATTTCGACAAACCGATTCAGAAAAAAAATATTTTATACAATGCGTATGATTTTTCAGGAAAAATAAATACAAATGCTGGGATTAATTATGGATTTTCACATCGGAATTTTTATTTTTTTGGAGAAACAGCCATTAGCCAGAATGGAGGATTTGCATATATGAACGGCATATTGGCGAGCTTATCTCCAACCGTTTCGTTTTCGGTTTTACACCGAAATTACTCGCGCGATTATCAGAATTTCTTCAGTAAAGGATTTTCTGAAAACACAAAAACTTCCAACGAAAAAGGAATTTATTTTGGAATAGAAATGCACCCATTTTCGAACTTTAGCATATCTGCTTTCGCAGATTATTTCCAATTCCCTTGGCTCAAATACCTTGTCAATGCGCCTTCCTACGGAAATGATTTTTTAGAAAACGCTTCTTATACACTCTCATCTTCCATAAAATTGTCTGTGAAATGCCGGCAACATAAGCGTTTTAAAAACATGCCAAGTGCAGGATTAATAAACGGAATTTTACCGATTAGCCAGAATAATTATCGTTTTCAAATTCAATACAATGCAAGAGATTTTATGGAATTTATGAATCGCTTAGAATATGTAAATTACATACAAACAAATACTGTTCCGAGTAACGGCTTTTTAATTTCTCAAACTATTTTTTTGAAAAAAAAGAACAAACCTTTCTCAATTTCACTCAATTATACTTTGTTTCAAACAGACGATTATAATTCTCGAATATATTTTTTAGAGAATGATTTTTACAATCGCTATAGCATTTCCGATTTTTTTTACAAAGGTTCCTCTGTTTCATTCTCAGGGAAATATGAACTCTCAAAAAAAATTATTTTATCGGTACGTGCCACCCAACTTTTTTATCAAAATAAAAACAACATCGGTAGTGGATCCGATGAAATTTCAGGCAATACAAAAAATACCGTTGCCGGCCAACTACAATTTTCATTTTAAGATATCGTTTGCGAAAAATTAATTTTCAAATTACCTGTAACTTTACGAAATGATTTTCAGTCTCACGTAAAAAGACCTATGCACTGAGCACTCTTTTTGAAAGCAAAAAGGTCCGCAACTTACTCCGTTTACCGTTGGAATAAGTTTGTTTTGATTGAAATTTCGGTGTAATTATTATTGCGTTTTTCTTGTAAAGGAGCAGCGCAATTTTTAGTTTAGGAAGTTTATTTTATTGAAAACAGAAATTGCTTTTTCGAGCATATCGTCTGTAAAATCAAGGTGCGTAACTAAGCGGACCGTTTGTTTTCCGAAACCACTGGCGATAATATTTTCAGTTGCTAATTTTTGGATAAATTTTTCGCTTGGCATTTTTTCCGATAAAGTAAAAATGACAATATTGGTTTCTACAGGTAGAATTTTTTCCACAAAAGATAATTTTCGTAAAGCATCTCCAAGTATTTTTGCTCTTGCGTGATCGTCTTTTAAACGCTTAATGTTATGATCCAATGCGTAAATCCCAGCAGCAGCTAAAATACCAGCTTGACGCATACCTCCTCCAAAAGTTTTTCGCACACGTCGCGCTTTTCTAATAAATTCGGTATCGCCTAAAAGTACGGAACCTACAGGCGCACCCAATCCTTTGGAAAGGCACACCGAGATAGAATCCACACATTTTCCGATTTGAGAAGGTGTATTTTTTGTTTCTTCCAAGGCATTAAAAATACGCGCGCCATCCAAATGAAAATTCAATTTATGTTCTTTACAAACGGTAGAAATTTCTTGTATTGTTTCTATGGAATAAAAACTACCTCCACTCCTATTTGCTGTGTTTTCAATGGATACAAGGCTAGTATGTGTCATCCAATCGAAAGATGGATTGATATTTTCTTTAACTTGTTGTGCCGAAATTCTTCCTCTGTCGCCTGGTAACAATTTCGCCTGAACGCCCGAATTACGGCTAATTCCGCCACCTTCAAACTGATAAATATGAGAATTAACATCACACAATAATTCATCGCCTGGTTGCGTGTGCACTTTAATTGCAATTTGGTTTGTCATTGTTCCGGAAGGACAAAAAACGGCAGCTTCTTTCGAAAATAATTTCGCGCATTTTTCTTCCAATGCATTGATGGTTGGATCTTCGCCAAATACATCGTCGCCTAATTTTGCACGAAACATATATTCTAACATTTCTTTGCTCGGCCTCGTAACGGTATCACTTCTTAAATCAATTGACATAATTATTTTTTTAGGATTTAAAGATAGGAAATGTTTTTCTTCGTGATTTTTTCTCAATGAAAATACGTTTGAAAAATTAATTTTTCAAAGCCTGATTTTTATCTTTTCAGAAAATGTATTTTTGTAGAGGAAGAACGAAAAATCAATCATGACAACTAAAAATAACGAAGCAATTGCTGAAAAATGGTTCGCTGCATTTAATACGCACAATTTGGAAAAATTATTGGAATTGTACGACGAAAACGCGAAACATTTTAGTCCCAAATTAAAAATTCGTCAGCCTGAAACAAATGGTTTTATTACCGGAAAATCTGCTTTACGCGCTTGGTGGAAAGATGCTTTTGAACGATTGCCAAATTTGAATTATCAGGTAACAACAATAACGGCAAACGAAGAGCGTGTATTTATGGAATACATCCGCAAAGTGCCAAACGAAGTGGATATGCTGGTAGCAGAAGTGTTGGAAATACAATCTGAAAAAATATTTATTTCACGCGTTTATCACGGATAAAAAAAACAGTTTCCGAAAATTATTTTTTTGATGCGAAGAAATAATTTACAAATTCTGATCCATTTGTTTGTAATACACTAAAAAACAAATGATGAAAATACTGGATAAAACAATACTGGGAATACTAATATCGTTCATTAAAATATAAATAATTTGTTTCAAAAAGAACGAAACGATGTAGAGCTCTACGCCCCAACGTTTGCAATGCCAAACGCCCACAATTGCCATAAAATGAAGCGCTAAAATAAACCCAAGAATGGGAGGCAACCACTCGCTTGTTTTTTTTACAGAAGGTGAAAAAATGGTCGGAAACGTAATGGCAATCCAAGTATAAGCGATGATGCAAATGATACTTAATAGTAGTGGTCTTTTTTTTAGAGAGGAAGAAAGTGCCATAAATATCTTTTTTAATTGCTTCGAATGGCTTCTACTGGATCTAATTGAGAAGCGCCATAAGCTGGCACAAAGCCTGAAATGACGCCAATTAAAATAGAAATCGTTAATCCTAAAATAATATTGGAGCTACTTAAAACCAATTTCATTCCGAAAGAATCTCCGATAAATAAAATGGCAACAAAAATAATCAGAAGTCCTAAAATACCGCCAATAAAGGATAATACAACCGATTCGGTTAAAAATTGCAAGAGGATGAAATAATTTTTTGCGCCCAAAGATTTTTGAATTCCGATAATATTGGTGCGTTCTTTTACAGAAACAAACATAATGTTCGCAATTCCAAAACCGCCCACCAGTATAGAAAACCCGCCAATTATCCAACCTACAATTCCTACAATATCAAACAATCCGTCAAACTGTTTAGAGAGCATACTGGTTTGGTTGAGGGCGAAATCATCGTCTGCCAAAGGTTGTAATTTCCTTATGGAGCGGATGATTCCGGTGAGTTCATCAATTAATTGTGCGTTAGTAATTCCTGTTTTTGCTTTTACCAAAATAGAAGGATTCGATTCATCGTTACGTAAATCTATAATGTTTCGCACAAAATTTACAGGCACGAATAAATTGTTATCAACGGTTTCGCCAATCATGCCCTCGCCTTCTTTTTTAAGCGTTCCAACAATAGTTACTTTTCTACCCATTACTTCAATCTCTTTTCCAATGGGGTTTTCGTTAGAAAAAAGTCCTTGTGCAACAGCATCTCCAATGAAAGCTATATTTTTCCCACTTGTAAATTCGGCTTCCGAAAAATAACGACCTCTTGTAAAATCTAATTTTCGTACTTGGTCATAATCATTCGAAATAGCTGTCAAATCTACATTATTCATGCTATTATCTTTGTACTGCACTGTTTTTTGGAAGATAGCATCGTACGCAATTGCTGAAGCATTTTGACAACGGTGTTGAATTTCTGGAAGTTCTTCTGTAGTTGGTTGTGGGCGATCCATGTATTTCCACCAAGGATAATCTGGACCAAATGTCCAAGGCCATTTTTGAACGTAAATCACGTCATCGCCCAAAGAAGCAACACTAGTACGCAAACTATTTTCGAGCGAATCAACAACAGTAAAAACAGAAATGATAGCAAAAATGCCGATGGTAATACCCAATAAAGATAAAAATGTTCGGAGCTTGTTGGATACCAAGGCATTCAACGCGAACAAAATACTTTCTTTGAGTAATCGAATAACTAACATGAATGCTAAATTTTATTGTAAAAGTAAGAAAAGTATCGAGTTTAATGGGAGAAAATAGGGGTTCAAAAAATTAATTTTTCGAGAGCAGAAAAAACAAAGCAAAAAAAAGACTTCCCATTTGAGAAGTCTTTTTAATATAAAATATATTTTTCTATTTTACAGAATCCACAACAGCTTTAAAAGCTTCTGGATTATTCATTGCCAAATCTGCCAATACTTTGCGATTTAGATTGATGTTTTTAGAATGGATTTTTCCCATAAACTCGGAATAAGACATTCCGAAAGGACGAACACCTGCGTTGATACGTTGAATCCACAATCCGCGGAAATTTCTTTTCTTCGATTTACGATCGCGGTAAGCGTACGTTAAACCTTTTTCGAGAACGTTTTTAGCAATCGTGTGAACGTTTTTACGCGCACCCCAATATCCTTTGGTTTGTTTTAGAACTTTTTTTCTTCTGGCTCTGGAAGCCACTGCATTTACCGACCTAGGCATAGTTTTTAGTTTTTTGGCTGACAGCGTTTCTGATATTCAGAAAACTTTTTGCTGGTTACCTGGTTAATTTATCTGAGAATTATTTGTTGTTTTGAAAAATTAATTTCCAACTCCAAGTAATGATTTGATACGTCCTGTATCTGCTTTGTCAACAGTTCCAGTGTGTGTCAAACCACGTTTTCTTTTGGTGGATTTTTTCGTCAGGATATGGCTTTTGAAAGCGTGTTTCCGTTTAATTTTTCCTGTTCCGGTAAACGAAAATCTTTTTTTCGCGCTGGAATTGGTTTTTACTTTTGGCATTTTGCTTCAGTTATTGAATTAATTTTTAATTTATTTTAGCACTCTTTTTTTTACTTATTTTTTTTGGGAGAAACAATCATAATCATTCTTTTTCCCTCTAATAAAGGCAATTGCTCTACTTTTCCATGTTCTTCCAACTCTTGCGCGAAACGCAATAATAAAATTTCACCTTGCTCTTTAAATAAAATAGAACGTCCTCTAAAAAACACAAATGCTTTCACCTTTGCGCCTTCTTGTAAAAATTTTAGGGCATGATTTTTTTTGAAATTATAATCGTGCTCATCTGTATTTGGTCCAAAACGAATTTCTTTTACAACAATCTTCGCGGCTTTCGCTTTTAACTCTTTTTGTTTCTTTTTTTGCTCGTATAAAAACTTTTTATAATCGGCAACTTTACACACAGGAGGCTCCGCATTGGGCGAAATCTCTATCAAATCCAAACCAGCTTCTACAGCTATCTGAAGTGCTTTTTCAATCGAAAAAACACCTTGTTCTATCCCTTCTCCTACCACGCGAACGGTGCGTGCTTTGATCCGTTCATTGATAAAATGTGGGTCTTCTTTTTTCTGGAAACGACCTCTGTCTGCCGAGCGAACAAAGGGTGTAAATGGCGTTGCTATATGTTGATCCTCCTATTAATTTGTTTACTTTTTATTTATTCAAACGTCGCCAATTTGGCGTCAATTTCTTTTTTAATCACTTCGGCAAATTCTTTAACGGAAAATGTTCCGGTATCTCCTTCGCCTTGTTTCCTTGCTGACACTGTATTATCCGCCTGCTCTTTTTCTCCAACAATCAGCATAAAAGGAATTTTTTTCAATTCTGTATCCCGAATTTTTCTGCCAATTTTCTCACTCCTTTCGTCAACGAAGCCGCGAATATCGTAATTATTTAGCAATTCCAAAACTTTTTTTGCATAATCGTTGTACTTATCGCTGATGGGAAGTATCGCAACTTGTTCAGGCGTGAGCCAAAGCGGAAATTTTCCAGCGCAATGTTCTATCAATACAGCCACAAAACGCTCCAACGAGCCAAAAGGCGCACGGTGAATCATTACTGGGCGATGTTTTTGATTGTCGCTTCCAGTATATTCCAATTCGAAACGTTCCGGCAAATTATAATCTACTTGAATGGTTCCCAATTGCCATTTCCGACCAATGGCATCCTTCACCATAAAATCGAGTTTCGGTCCGTAAAAGGCAGCTTCCCCCAATTCTACAACAGTTGTTAATCCTTTTTCTTTGGCAGATTCAATGATCGCATCTTCGGCTAATTTCCAATTTTCGTCAGAGCCAATGTATTTTTCTTTATTGTTTGGATCGCGCAAAGAAATTTGTGCCGTAAAATTTTCAAAATCCAATGCTTTAAAAACATATAAAACCAAATCAATCACTTTACAAAATTCTTCTTTTACTTGATCTGGACGACAAAATATGTGCGCGTCATCTTGTGTAAAACCGCGTACTCTTGTTAATCCATGCAATTCTCCGGCTTGTTCATAACGATAAACAGTTCCGAATTCAGCCAAACGAATAGGTAAATCTTTGTATGATTTTGGTGATGTTTTATAAATCTCGCAATGGTGCGGACAATTCATCGGTTTCAAAAAAAATTCTTCGCCTTCGTGTGGCGTGCGAATCGGTTGAAAAGAATCTTTTCCGTATTTCTCGTAATGTCCGGAAGTGATGTACAAATTTTTATTTCCGATGTGAGGCGTAATAACTGGTAAATAACCTGCTTTTATTTGGGCTTTACGCATAAATTGTTCTAATTTTTCGCGCAAAGCAGTACCTTTCGGAAGCCACAAAGGAAGTCCCATTCCTACTTTTTCAGAAAAAGCAAACAATTCTAATTCTTTTCCAATCTTACGATGGTCGCGCTTTTTAGCTTCTTCCAACAAAATTAAATACTCCGCTAATTCTTTTTGTTTCGGAAAAGTGATGCCGTAAATACGTGTTAATTGTTTGTTTTTTTCATCACCTCGCCAATACGCTCCGGCAATGTTCATCAACTTTACCGCTTTTATAAAACCAGTATCCGGAATGTGCGGACCACGACATAAATCAGTAAAATTACCTTGCGAATAAAATGTAATTTTTCCGTCTTCCAAATCTTTCAACAAGTCCAATTTGTATTCATCGTTTTTCTCGGTGAAATAGGAAATAGCATCTTTTTTAGAAACTTCTTTTCGGATATATTTGTTGCTTTGGCGCGCCAAGTCCAACATTTTATCTTCAATTTTTTTGAAATCATCTGAAGAAATTGTTTTCCCACCCAAATCAATATCGTAATAAAAACCATTTTCGATGGCAGGACCAATTCCGAATTTTACGCCTGGATAAATGCTTTCCAGTGCTTCCGCCAGCAAATGCGCGGAGGAATGCCAAAGTGTAGATTTTCCTTCGGTATCGTTCCACGTCAATAATGTCAGTAAGGAATCGTCGTTTATCGGTCGGGAAGCATCCCAAATTTCTCCATTTACTTTGGCGGCAAGCACATTTCGTGCTAAACCTTCGCTAATGCTTTTCGCGATTTCGAGAGCTGTTGTTCCGCGTTCGTATTGTCTTTTGGAACCGTCCGGTAAGGTAATGTTTATCATAGTTTGCGCCTATCTACAACATAGGTTTTTGTTTGTGAGCCGCAAATATAATCAGAAAAAGTAGGCTTCGAAAAATTATTTTTTTGAGAGGCATTTTTCTGATGATAAAAAAGGAGCTTTGAAAAATTAATTTTTTCGAGTGCTTTATTTAATCCTTCAAGAGCTGAGTTAACAATCCAAAGTACAACTCCGAAAATTAAAGTCGTTCCGAAACCTTGCACCGCAAAGCCAGTAACTAACTTACTCGCAAGTAAAATAATAAAAGCATTGATGACAATTAGAAATAATCCCAAAGGCCGGTTCTAAAATTTTAATTTGATAATTAAATGGAAGTATTTGAATACGAAGCAATTTCTGTTATAGAAACTTATTTTAACGTTATCAACGATTTAAAATTTATTTATCATAATTTTTTTTGTGATGATTCCATTTAAGGTTTGAATTTTTAAAAAGTAAATTCCGTCTGAATAGTCTGATAAATTAATCGTTTGAAATACACTAATGCTTTTGTTGGCACTTGTTTGATGAAAAATATTTTGTCCTAAAACGGTATATACATCTATATCTTGAACGGTTTCTTCCATTCCATTGATGAAATGCAAATTAAAGTTTCCTGAAGTAGGATTGGGATAAACAAAAACATTTTTTTCGTTGCTGTCTTCGCAAGTAACACTTATTTCGTTGAAGAAAACGGTGGTGCCGTCAAAATTGGTCTGGCTAAGGCGATAATAAACGGTAGTGTCAGATTTGGAATTTATATCTGTAAATGTGTACTTTTTTATTCCAGTACTATTTCCTGCACCCTTCACTTTGCCTACTAATTGCCAGTTTGCGCCATCTATTGATTTTTCAATGGTAAAATAATCATTATTGATTTCTGATGCCGTTGTCCATTTTAAAATAACCTCCCTTTGCTCACATTGTGCTTCCCAAGAAAGTAACTCAATTGGTAAGGCAATATAACAATTAGACTGTTGCAAATTATTGAACGCAAAACCATCAGCATTTCCGCCAAAAAAAATATTTGTACTGGGCAATGGAGGACAAACAGATTGTGTAAGTGTGTTAAGTGCAAAACCATCAGCATTTCCGCCATAGTAAATATTGGTACTGGGCAATGGAGGGCAAACAGTTTGAGTAAGTGTGTTAAGTGCAAAACCATCAGCATTGCCGCCATAGTAAATATTGGTACTGGCTAAGGCAGGACAAACAGTTTGAGTAAGTGTATTAATAGCAAAACCATTAGCATTGCCACCTAAGTATTGAGAAAAAGCAGGCTGAGGAAAAATGTAAATCACAAACAATAAAAAAATATACCGATTACTTATACTGCTTTTCATCGTGAAACAATTGTGTAAATACTTTTCGAAAATTTGACTGAATAGTTTTGTCACACTATATTTCTTTACCAACTACGAACTCCTCTTCCGCCAACACGGTAATCTCTATTATTATTATAATTCTGAGTCATTAACCCTCTATCACTCACATTGAGATCAGAAACTGTAGGTGTAAACCAATTACTACCTCTCATAATTCCTCCATTTTGTCCACCACCCAAACTGGGCCAGTTAGCAGTATTAGCAGTTCCAACTGAACTCAAACTTCCATCACCATTAATATTCGTGAATGTTGAATAATTATAATTGTATCCTCCAAGGCATTGTTCATCCACATTTCCCGACAGATCCATTGCTCCGTAATAACTGCCTCCAGATTGAACTCTAGTGGTAGCAGCAGTAGCAGCAAAGCCGCATCGAAGTGGACCCTTTGCTGTATTGTTAATTCCGTAAGCACATAAACCAGCACCGGCAGCTGTAGAAGTTTCATTAACTAATCCTGCATTATTCAGCGCACCAGATTCCGCTTGTAATAAATCAGTGGTGCCCCATGCGTTTTCTGAAGCAGCGGCAGCCGCAGTTCCCCTACAAACTTTTTCAAATTCAAATTCCGTCATTGGTCGTAAAGCCGACCAGTCAAGATAAGCTGTAAGGTCGGCCCAACTGAGCCAGTTGCATGCCAAATTAGGAAGAGTGGTTGTATATATTGCAGGAATATTATTGATAGTGCCTGATGTTGAAATCCTAATATCATTTCTGCTTGGCGTTGCCCCAGCAATAGCAAGTGTTCCTACTGCTCCATTCGGGGGATTAGCGGTTCTTGCAACTTGTTGATCGTAATTAAGTGTATTAAGAAAAGAAGTATATTGGTCTTGGCTAATTTCATATTTCATACAATAAAATTTATTCCATCCAAGTGGAAAAGAAGCGGGCAAAGCTCCAGTCGAACCCCAACCATTAACTTGGTAATTGGCTGCTGCCCCAATCCCAGCAGTTTGAATGACGTTAGTGATAAGTATCGAAGGATAAGGATTTGCAGCAGAAAAACCATAGGTACTCGAGCCTCTTGTTCCATCTCCGATATAAAAATTTCCTTGCGGCACATTAACCACTTCAATGCCGAAAACCTTAAAATTATCTACAAGATTAGGAGCAGTTTGTAATTTTAAAGTTACAGTAGATGAAGGAATATTTCCTATTCCTGCAGATGATCTCCGAATGAATACTCCCATGCCATCCGTAACTGCATCCACCTGTAAAACTCCGCCTGTTATGTTGTGATCTGCAGCATTGGTGCTTAATAGAGCATGATTCCAAAGCATATCCGCACACGCTTGGCGTTTTACAAAAACCCACACTCCATCCCAATTGGTAGGACCAGATGCAACATTCCAACTGTTATCCCATTGAATGGTAAATGAAATTGTACCAGGACCAACTGCTACAGTAGGTGCTCCAATTACGAGATTGTTTGCTATTAATGAGTTGCTAAATAAGATTGATAAGAAAAGGGTACATAAACTAACAGAAATACGATTTAGTTTATTACCCTCTCTCTCTACGGAGACAGTAGTTTGGGTGTTTATTGTTGTTTTCATTTATGGTGGATTCTAAAAATTATTACAATTTTTTTATCTAAATATCAGTAAGTTATTTTTAATCTCAGAGCCTGTTTAAATTGAAATTATTAGTGATTTTTTAGAATGCAAGGATAGGTTTTTTAACTTGAGTAGAGTTTACACAATTATGGAAATAAATTACATAATCCTCACATAGTTTAACTGAAAAAATTTTGAAAGGCATTTTTCTGATGATAAAAAAAGAGCTTTGAAAAATTAATTTTTTGAACGCCATTTTAGTATAGCTGTAAGATACGATAAAAAGAACATAAAAGAAATCGGTTAGTTTCAAAATAATAGTAATATTTTTGTTGCCCGAAATATTTTATAAAATGCCGTTTAAACCTGCAAAAGTAGAATCGCTTAGTCCGAAGGAATACATCATTATAAAAGGAGCGAAAATTCATAATTTAAAGAATTTAGATATTGCCATCCCGAGAAATAAATTGGTGGTGATAACGGGTTTATCGGGTTCTGGTAAATCTTCGCTTGCCTTTGATACGCTTTACGCGGAAGGGCAACGCAGATACGTGGAAAGTCTTTCGTCGTACGCGCGTCAATTTCTCGGTCGTATCAACAAACCGGAAGTGGATTATATCAAAGGAATTTCGCCTGCTATTGCCATTGAACAAAAAACAAATACACGTAATCCGCGCTCTACCGTTGGTACTTCTACCGAAATTTACGATTATTTAAAACTTTTATTTGCGCGTATCGGAAAAACATTTTCGCCTATTTCTGGTGAAGAAGTGCATAAAGACAGCGTTTCGGATGTGGTCAATTATGTAAATGACTTGAAAGAAGACACCAAAATAATTTTGTTGGCGCCGATACAACTGAAAAATCAAACAGTTCAAGAAAAGTTGGAATTGCTTTCACAACAAGGTTTTTCGAGAGTAAAATATAAAAATGAAATTTTCAAAACAGATGAATTGCTGAAAAAAAATATTTCAGGAAGTGAAGATTTACTGTTGGTGATTGATCGTTTGGTGGCGAAGAAAAACGACGAAGAAAATTTCGGTCGCATTGCAGATTCTGTTCAAACGGCTTTCTACGAAGGCGATGGCGAATGTTTTGTGGAAATTGTAAATGAGAATAACGAATCCGTAAATAAAAAACAATCAGCCAAACCAAAACTGTTCTCCAATCGTTTTGAAGCGGACGGAATGCGGTTTGAAGAGCCAGATGTGAATTTTTTCAGCTTCAATAATCCAATCGGAGCATGCAAAACTTGTGAAGGATTTGGGACTGTGATTGGTATCGATGAAAATTTAGTAGTGCCCAATAAATCGCTTTCTGTTTACGAAGATGCGATTCTTTGTTGGCGTGGCGAGAAAATGAGTGAATGGAAAAACATCTTAGTTAAAAATGCACATAAGTTTGATTTCCCTGTTCATCGCGCTTACGCGGATTTGAGTGTAGCAGAAAAAAAATTAATATGGACAGGAAATAAGTTTTTTAAAGGACTCAACGAATTTTTTAAATTCATTGAATCTGAAAGTTACAAAATTCAATACCGCGTCATGCTTTCGCGTTACAGAGGAAAAACTATTTGTCCGGAATGCCTTGGCAGTCGCTTGCGAAAAGATGCATCGTATATTAAAATAAATAAACGTTCCATTACCGAAATCGTGTTGATGCCGGTTTCAAAAATCATTGCTTTTTTTGCTTCCATCGAATTAAATGAATACGAAAAAAAAATTTCCAAACGTCTTTTAATTGAAATCACCAATCGCCTTCAATTTTTGGAAGATGTTGGTTTGGGTTATCTTACTTTAAACCGACTTTCTAACACACTTTCCGGAGGAGAATCACAGCGCATCAATTTAGCTACATCGCTTGGTAGCAGCTTGGTTGGCTCTTTGTATATTTTGGATGAACCGAGTATTGGATTGCATCCGCGCGATACGCAACGTTTGATAAAAGTGTTGAAATCATTGCGGAATATAGGAAATACGGTAATTGTGGTGGAGCACGATGAAGAAATTATGCGTGCTGCCGATCAATTAATTGACATCGGTCCTTTGGCAGGAATAAATGGCGGAGAGCTTGTCTTTCAAGGCAATCACGCAGATATTTTATCGGAAGAAAAAAGTTTGACGGCACTTTATCTCAACGGAAAAGAAAAAATTATAATTCCTAAACGAAGAAAATGGAATCATTTTATTGAAATAAATGGCGCGCGCGAAAATAATCTCAAAAATGTAAGTGTAAAATTTCCACTCAATGTGATGACTGTTATCACGGGTGTTAGCGGTTCTGGAAAATCTTCTTTGGTAAAAGCAGTGTTGTATCCTGCTTTGAAAAAACATTTTTCTGGTTACGGAGAACAAGTTGGAATGTTTGATAAACTTACTGGAAACATTGAACAAATCAGTAATATCGAATTTATTGATCAACATCCGATTGGGCGTTCTTCACGCTCTAATCCTGTTACTTACGTGAAAGCGTACGATGAAATCCGCACACTTTATTCGGAACAAGCTTTGTCGAAAATACGCGGTTACAAACCTTCTTTTTTCTCTTTTAATGTGGATGGTGGTCGTTGTGAAGTATGCGAAGGTGAAGGAGAAATAAAAGTGGAAATGCAGTTTATGGCAGACATTCATTTGGAATGCGAAGCGTGTAAAGGCAAGCGTTTCAAGAGTGATTTATTGGAAGTGGAATACCGCAAAAAAAACATTCACGATATATTAAATTTAAGTGTGGATGAAGCCGTTGATTTTTTTAATTCGACAGAAAAACCAAGTACACTCGAGAAAAAAATTGCGTTAAAATTAGCGCCGCTTCAAAAAGTAGGATTGGGTTATGTAAAACTTGGACAATCATCCAGTACGCTGAGTGGTGGCGAGGCTCAACGAATTAAATTAGCTTCTTTTTTAAGTCATGGAAGCCAGGCGCCGGCTACTTTATTTGTGTTTGACGAACCAACTACGGGCTTGCATTTTCACGATATAAAAAAATTATTGACTGCTTTCAATGCGCTGATTGACAATGGGCACTCGCTTGTTATTATTGAGCACAATGCGGAAATTATTAAATCGGCAGATTGGATTATTGATTTGGGCCAAGAAGGCGGCGATGCTGGCGGAAATATAATTTTTGAAGGTACTCCAGAAGCACTTGTCAATTGTGCAGAATCTTATACTGGGCAGTATTTAAAAGAAAAATTGGTCTGAATTAGTTAACAAAAAGAGCCTTCGAAAAAATAATTTTTTGAGACGAAAAATAATTACTTTTATCCCTACACAAATTTTGATATGAATATCCTTTTTTTACTTATCGGCTTAGTACTTGGCTTTGGAATGGCATTTTTATTTCTCAAAAATAAAAATAATTCGACCAAAGATGTGGAAGAATTGAATAAAAAAAACAATTCGCTGGACAAGGAAAAATCGTTGAAAGAACAAGAAATTATTTTTCTAAAAAATGATTCCGAAAAAAAAATTTCCGAATGGAAACAAGAACGTGAAAATTTAATTTCCGAAAATTTAGCGGAACGCGAAAAAGTGATTGCTCTCAATATGCGCATCGCGAAAGCGGAAGAGGCATTTTCTTCTATGAAAGAAAAACTTTCTACTCAAAAAATAGAAATGGAAGAGTTGCAAAAAAAATTTTCTGTTGAGTTTGAAAACATCGCTAATAAAATTCTCGAGGATAAATCGAAAAAATTTACGGAGCAAAATAAAACCAATCTGGATATTATTTTAAATCCGCTAAAAGAAAAGATAAAAGACTTCGAAGAAAAAGTGGATAAAGCTTATAAAGCCGAATCTACGGAGCGTACAACGCTTAAAGCAGAAATTAAAAACCTGATTGATTTAAATAAACAAGTGAGTGAAGATGCCAATAATTTGGCAAAAGCCTTAAAAGGCGACAACAAGAAACAAGGAAATTGGGGTGAAATTATTTTAGAAAAAGTGTTGGAGCGTTCCGGTTTGGTGAAGGATCAAGAATATAGAACGCAATTTAGTACAACAAACGACGAAAATAACCGTATTCAGCCAGATGTAGTGATTTTATTACCCGATAATAAACACATTGTGGTTGATTCAAAAGTTTCCTTGATTGCTTACGAAGCCTTTGTGAATGCTACATCTGAAGAAGACAAAGAAAAATATATTAAGGAACACATTGCTTCTGTTCGCAATCACGTAAAGATGTTGAGTGAAAAAAATTACCAAACATCTCCTGATTTTAATACGCCTGATTTTGTGTTGTTATTTATTCCAATTGAATCTTCGTTTAGCGTTGCCGTTCAAGCTGATCAGGAAATTTTTAATTATGCTTGGGATAAAAAAATTGTGATAGTGAGTCCTTCTACTTTATTGGCTACTTTGCGTACCATTGCTTCTGTTTGGAAACAAGAGCGCCAAACAAAAAACGCCTTGGAGATTGCTCGTCAGAGTGGAAATTTATACGATAAATTTGTTGGTTTTGTGGAAGATTTAGAAAAAATTGGGAAGAGCATTGATACTTCAAAATCGGCTTACGAAAGTGCTTTCAATAAATTAAAATCAGGTTCTGGAAATTTAATTAAACGTGCTCAAGACATTGAAAAATTAGGCGCGAAATCAACAAAGAAATTATCCGAAAAATTAATTGAATCAGACGAAGAAAAAGGATTAGACGAACAAAACGATTAATGAAAAAAATAGTTTTCATATTAATTATTCCGCTCGTTTTTTTTGCAGCTTGTACCATTTCAACCAAGATTAGCAATCAAAATCTGTCGGATATTTATCATAAGGACGGCAGTTTTCTTCATCCCAAATACCTTGTTTATCATACCTCTGACAGTGTTTCAGAATTGTATTTCAAAATTGAAACTGCTGAATTACTTTATGCGCACGAATTCGGAAATTCTTCCACACTTTATACGGCGCGTGTTAAATTAAATTATCAGCTTTTTTCAGGATATGATTCAAAAATAATTATTGACAGCGCCAGTATTTTTCTTTCTGATAGCACAAGAAATGCCGAAATGATTGGTCATGTGGAGATAAAAATACCTTTTGGAAAAGCGTATTTGTTGCAACTAAATTTAACGGATTTAAATAAGCATACAACGGAAACATCTTATGAAAATGTATATAAAACGAATCATTTTGATGAGCAAAGTTTCTTATTGTGCGAAAAAAACACCGGTATTCCTTTGTTCCGAAATTATTTATACAACGGCGAAAGCGTTTCTCTAAAAACAAATCGTACGGATTGTAAAACTATTTTTGGGCGTTATTATAATCGCAGTTTTCCTTCTGCAGCACCACCTTTTGCGGTAATGATGAATAAGCCTTTCCATTACAAACCAGATAGTTTGTTCAGTTTACAGCAAAATAAAAATGGAGATTTTACATTTACAGCGAAAAATTTCACGAGCGGATTTTTCAATTTTGCGATGGACACAACCAAAAAATACGGAATTACATTATTCGGATTTGATGATGATTTTCCACACTTGACAACTGCCAAACAATTGCTCGATCCCCTTTGTTACATTTGTACCAGAGAAGAATACAAGGAAATTTCTTCTGATAAAAATACGAAGAAAGCAGTTGATTCCTTTTGGTTGCAATTGGCTGGGAATCCAGATAGAGCAAAAGAAATTATCCGTAAATATTACAATCGCGTGCAAGATGCCAATATCTTTTTTACGTCCTATTTAGAAGGTTGGAAAACGGACAGAGGGATGATTTATTTAATTTACGGACAACCAAATGTGGTATATCGCACTGAAAATTCGGAAAGTTGGGTGTATGGAGAAGAAAACAATATGATGTCGCTAACTTTTACATTCGTCAAAGTTACCAACCCTTTCAGCGAAAATGATTATACCTTGGATCGTTCTTCCATCTATAAAATAAGTTGGTACAATACGGTTGATTATTGGCGACAAGGAAAAGTGTATTTACAAAATTAATTTTTCAGCATGTACGAAAAACGAAACAACAAAAGTGAGCAAGGAAGTCTTTTATTTGGCTTGCGCCCCGTTATAGAAGCCATTAACAGCGGAAAAGAAATTGATAAATTATATATTCAAAGTGGATTGAGCGGCGGAATTTTTCATGAATTAAAAAAATTACTTGCCGAAAAAAATATTTTTTATCAATACGTTCCGATTGAAAAATTAAATCGCTTAACGAGTAAAAATCACCAAGGCGTGGTGTGTATGATTTCGGATATTACGTATCAACACATTGATGAAATATTACCTTGGCTTTTTGAAAACGGAAAAAATCCATTGATTTTAATATTAGACAGAATTACAGATGTACGAAATTTTGGCGCGATTGCAAGAAGTGCGGAATGTGCTGGCGCAGATGCCATTGTGATTCCATCGCGTGGAGCTGCGCAAGTTAACGGAGATGCGATGAAAACTTCTGCGGGAGCTTTGCATAAAATTCCAGTTTGTCGTTCGGAAAATTTAAAAGAGACGATTGAATTCCTTAAAAACAGTGGCGTGCAAATAATGGCGTGTACCGAAAAAGCAAGCGATTTTTATTATGCTGCCGATTTTTCTTTGCCAACAGCCATTATTATGGGATCAGAAGACGACGGAATTTCTCCTGAATATTTAAAACGTTCCGACGTGAAAATAAAAATCCCGTTGATGGGTGAAATTGGATCATTGAATGTATCGGTGGCAACCGGAATCGTTTTATACGAAGCCGTTAAACAACGTTTGAAATAAAAATTTTGTTTGCAAAAAAAGTAGAAATACACGGACATCGTGGTGCACGTGGATTGTATCCTGAAAATTCGATTAAAGGATTTATAGAAGCTGTGAAGTTGGGCGTGGATGCGATTGAAATGGATGTGGTTATTTCGCGTGACGGAAAAGTGGTGGTGTCGCACGAACCTTGGATGAATCCGAAAATTTGTACAACGCCAGAAGGTTTGCCTGTTAAATGGACTACTCGAAAAAATATTTTCAAAATGGATTACGAGCGCGTGAAGCAATATGATTGCGGCAAACGGGTTCATCCTGATTTTCCGCAGCAACAACCTTCACCGCAATATAAGCCACTTTTAAGCGAAGTGATCGAAAAAATTGAAAAATTTATTTCTGAAAATAAATTACAGAAAGTTCAATATAATATCGAAATTAAATCAAGTAAATTAACGGACAATCGTTTTCACCCGACTCCCGAAAAGTTCGCGAAAATTATTTTTGATACCATTTCTACTTTTAAAATTGACAATCGGATAATGATACAATCCTTTGATAAAAGGGTTTTGAAAGCGATTCATAACTTAGATAAAAACATCCAGATTGGCATGTTGGTTTTTAATTCTTGGTCGCTGAATTACCATTTAAAGAAATTAGGTTTTACACCTTACGCTTACAATCCGAGTTATAAATCACTGAAAGAAAAAAATCTGCAGGAAGCTCACAAAATGGGAATTAAATTATTTATTTGGACAGTGAATGAAGTTTCGGAAATGAAAAAAGTAATTGAAATGGGAGTGGACGGAATTATTACGGATTATCCTGATAGAGCGGTTATGATTCAGAAAAAATAATTGAAAATTATTTTACGCAGCTTTCAGTCTATCAATACTTTCATCACTTAAACGGTCGCTCCAAATAATATAATTAGCTTTTTTTGCTTTTAACGCTTCTAAATATTCGCTTCTGATTGGCTTTTCTTCGTCATTTAATACAGCTATTGCCGTTACATTTTTCTTACTTACTTTTTCTCTCACAGGTTTAATGTCATCCCAACTAAATAAGAAACTACTAAGTGTTTGCTTATTGATTGTATTAAAAGATTTTAAAACTAATTCACTTTGTTTACCTGCTATTTGAAAGTCGAACATAAATTCTAAACCAGTTGATCCTTTAGAGATAAAGTCGGGTGTGTATATTATATTTTGACTGTCAAGATAAGTTCTAACATCTTCTTTGAAAATAGACGCAACATTGTTTTTTGATAAAACATACAAATCATTTAATTCCATTATTGCAGAAAGAAAGTTGTGTTTCTTCTGAGCAAAATTTTGTGCAGTTGTTTCTGTAACAAGTTCGTTTCCATGTTGCTGTATACCATAATTCAATAAAATTCTTTCAGCTAAATTTTTACGTTCGCCTGCTCTATTTAATGATGTGCCAACTAAATCGAGATTATGAAAAGTTTCTCCATTGTCTGATAAAACGATTTTATCTCCTTTTTTTTGAGCATACATTTCAATAACATCATTAAAAAGTCCAATGAAAGGTGTTTGAATTGCAACCCACTCTGTTTTTTCGTCAGGCAGAACAACTGTCTTGCTTTTAAGCCAGTTGTAATAATCTTGTATTAATGGATTTACCCAACTCATAATAATGTATTCTGAATATTAAAATGTGTAACTATATTTATCTCTTTAGCAAAAGCTCTTATTGCGCTACTAAAATCGTCAGTATTATTAATATCTACGATAGGAAAATTGTATTCTGACAAAGGCACAGCCCAAGCAAGATCTTTAAAACCTTCAACGTAAATATGTATGTGTGGCTCATTTTGAAAAAAATAGCCAACAAATGGTTTAACAAAATCTGGAACAAAAGTATTTATGCCTTCAGGATTTTTGTGTCCGCCTCTGTAATCTATTCTAATTAGTCCTTCTTTAGTATTGTCCTCTTGATTATGCAACGATATTTTAAACGTGATTTTTTTATGTGATGTTATTTCGAACAAAAAACTGTATTCTGGCTCATCATCATTGTTTAATGTCCAACGAGTTTTTTCGTCCGATAAATTTATGGTCGTTGTTCCACCCTCAATTTGTTTTGGGAGATTGATTAATTTTTTAGCTAACGCGTTTGAAAACATATCTTTAATAAAACTTTAGCAAAGTAATAAAATATCGCCTTTCGACAACTGCTTTTTCCAAATTATATTTGATGTAAAAATCACCAATACAAAAAAACCGTTTTAAAATCGCTCATTGATTTTAATTTTTTATCGGCAATAGCAAAGCGCGCATCAGAAAATAATTTTTCGGATGGAATACAAATCGTTTTCATTTTAGCGGCTTTTGCAGCCAATAATCCGTTGAAAGAATCCTCGAAAGCCATACAAAAAACAGGCACTACATTTAATTTTTCGGCAGCACTGAGATAAATTACTGGATGCGGTTTTCCGTATTTTTCCAATTCGGCAGAATGGATAACTTCAAAATATTTTTCTAAATCAAATTGCTTTAACACCGCATGAATAATGCGAAAATGGGAAGAAGAAGCCAATCCGATTTTCACGTTTTGTGTCTTCAATAATTCGAGTGTAGATACAACTCCATCCAATAATTTTCCTTTTTCATGAATCAATTCTTCCACTTTATCCATGATCATTGCTTGCAATTGTGTGGATGAAAAATTAATTTTCGGGAAGCGTAAAATCCAATGTTCAACGGCTTCATCCACGCGCATTCCCATCACTTGTTCGCACATTTCTACCGTCATTTCGATTCCTGCTTTCGCGAATATAATTTTTTCAGCTTCTTGCCAAAGTGGCTCTGAATCTATTAATAATCCGTCCATATCGAAAATGGTGGCTTGTATTTTCTGTGGATGTTGTATCATAAAAATCGTTCTTGTATTTGTTTATTAGGTATTTCGCAAAAGTCTTTTTTTGTGGAAATACGATACCGATTTCGGGAAATAAATTCGTAAAAATAATCTCGAATAAAAGGTGGAATGAATATTCCGATGAAAAATAATTTTCGGTACGAATCTAAATGCTTTGAAATATGAAGCGCAGCGCTTGATTTGAAATAAATTTTTTCACCTTCTATTAATACAATAGAACTTATTTTATCAGCTTGAATGGAATGCGCTAAAAAATATTTTTTTGCGTAATCAGATTCTAAAGAAGCAAACAAAAACTTTTTTTTCGAATCGTGTTTAATAATGTATTGAACGGCTGAATCGCAGAAAGCGCAAGCTCCGTCAAAAAACACAATTGATTTTCTTATTTCGTTTTCCTTTTTCATCGTTTATAAAAAAAGCGGAAAAATAAATTTTCCGCTCTTCTAAAATTTTAAAAAATAAAATTAGGCTTTTACTCCAGCACGAATAATATTAAGTGCGCCACCAGCTTTGAACCATTCGATTTGTCCTTCGTTGTAAGTGTGGTTTACTTTTATTTCGTCCTTGCTTCCGTCTTTGTGATTCAACACGACCGTAAGCTGAACGCCAGGTGCGAAGTTTTTCAAGCCATCAATGTCAATCGAATCGTCTTCTTTCACTTTATCGTAATCCGCTTTGTTGGCGAATGTAAGTCCTAGCATTCCTTGTTTTTTCAAATTGGTTTCGTGAATACGCGCAAACGATTTTACCAAAATGGCACGAACGCCCAAATGACGCGGCTCCATCGCAGCATGTTCGCGAGATGAACCTTCTCCATAATTTTCATCACCCACTACAATTGAACCAATTTTTGCCGCTTTGTAAGCACGTTGAACAGCAGTAACAGAGCCATATTCGCCAGTTAATTGATTTTTCACAGAATCACTTTTATCATTGAAAAAATTGATTGCGCCAATCAACATATTATTGGAAATATTATCCAAATGTCCGCGGTATTTAAGCCAAGGACCAGCCATTGAAATATGATCGGTAGTACATTTTCCTTTTGCTTTGATGAGTAATTTTAGGTTTTTAATATCCGTCCCTTCCCAAGCTGCGAAAGGCTCGAGTAATTGCAGACGATCAGAAGTAGGCGATACAATTACTTTAATAGCACTTCCATCGGCAGCAGGAGCTTGAAATCCGGCATCTTTTACATCAAAACCTTTTACTGGCATTTCAATTCCTTGCGGTTCTTCTAATTTTATTTTTTCTCCTTTTTCATTGGTGATGAAATCTTTCATTGGATTAAAAGTTAAACTGCCAGCAATTGCCATGGCAGTAACAATTTCCGGTGAAGCAACGAAAGCATGTGTATTCGCATTTCCGTCATTTCTTTTGGAAAAATTTCTGTTGAAAGAAGTAATGATGGAATTTTTTTTATTCGGATCTGTTGTATGTCTCGCCCACTGACCGATGCACGGACCGCAAGCATTGGCAAGCACAACGCCTCCCATTTTTTCGAAAGTTCCTAAAAAGCCATCACGTTCCACAGTATAACGAACCATTTCAGAACCTGGTGTAATAGTGTATTCTGATTTTGCTTTTAAACCTTTGTCAACAGCTTGTTTGGCTAATGATGCTGCACGAGAAATATCTTCGTAAGAAGAATTGGTACAAGAACCAATCAAACCAACATCTAATTTTTCGGGCCAACCATTGTCTTTTACTGCTTGCGCGAATTTGGAAATAGGCCACGCTAAATCAGGAGTGTAAGGTCCATTAACGTGTGGTTCTAATTCAGACAAATTAATTTCGATGACTTCGTCAAAATATTTTTCAGGAGATTCGTATACCTCTTTATCGCCACGTAAATGTTCTGCTACGGAATTTGCCAAATCAGCAACATCTGCGCGATTAGTTCCTTTTAGGTATTCTTCCATTTTTTTATCGTAACAAAAAGTAGAAGTAGTAGCGCCAATTTCTGCGCCCATATTGGAAATTGTTCCTTTTCCAGTGCAAGAAAGTGATTCGGCACCCGATCCGAAATATTCTAAAATTTTATCTGTTCCTCCTTTAACGGTAAGGATTCCGGCAACTTTTAAAATAATATCTTTGGAAGAAGTCCAGCCGCTTAATTTTCCAGTCAATTTCACGCCAATTAATTTCGGAAATTTTAATTCCCAAGGCAAACCAGCCATTACATCGCACGCATCTGCACCACCAACGCCAATCGCAATCATTCCCAAACCGCCTGCATTAACAGTGTGCGAATCGGTTCCAATCATTAAACCTCCAGGAAACGCATAATTTTCCAACACTACTTGATGGATAATTCCTGCACCCGGTTTCCAAAAACCGATTCCGTATTTATTAGAGACAGAAGAAAGAAAATCATATACTTCTTTGTTTTTATCAATCGCAGTAGCTAAATCTTTTCCAGCTCCGT
Source organism: Bacteroidia bacterium (assembly GCA_039924845.1). Taxonomy (NCBI): domain Bacteria; kingdom Pseudomonadati; phylum Bacteroidota; class Bacteroidia; species Bacteroidia bacterium. Next base: position 6,075 of record JBDTAC010000020.1, on the reverse strand, counting down.
CTTTCGCTTGTATCAAGTGATCGCAATGAACGGTAGAAGGAACGGCAACCGTTTTTCTGCCAGCTTGCATAAATTGCAACAATGCCATTTGTGCCGTTGCATCTTGCATGGCAACACGATCTGGATGAAAATCAACATAGGATTGCCCGCGCCCAAAAGCGTTTGCAGGAAGTGCTTCGCTTAAATGCGAATACAATATTTTTTCAGTTAATGTAAGCGGACGACCCACCAATTTACGTGTGGCAGCAATTTTAGCAGGCATTGCAGCGTACACCTTTTTTATCATTTCAATGTCAAAAGCCATAATTTGTTTGTTTAAAGTTCCGATGCGAAATTACAAATTAAAAAAATTCTTTCTACTTTTTTTAGAGGAAAAAAACACGTTTGAAAAATTATTTTTTCAAACGTGTTTTTCAGGATTTCACTACATTTGCCAACAATGTTGTACAAGCGCATTTTAAAACCCATTTTCTTTTTGTTTCAGCCGGAAACAATACATCACCTCGTTTTTGGCTCGCTAAAATTTTTTTTTCGAATACCTGGAATTGCTGCTATTTGTCGAAGTTTTTATGTTGTTCGCGATAAGCGATTGGAACGAAATGTATTTGGATTAACTTTCCCGAATCCAGTAGGATTAGCGGCTGGTTTTGATAAAGATGCGAAATTGTTTGATGAACTTTCCGCCTATGGTTTTGGATTTATAGAAATTGGAACGCTTACGCCGAAAGGTCAGCCAGGGAATGAAAAACCGCGTATGTTTCGTTTGCCGGAAGACGAAGCCTTGATTAATCGAATGGGTTTTAACAACGAAGGTGTGGAAGCAGCGGTGAAACGTTTGAAAAATAAAAAAACAAATATTCTTATTGGAGGAAATATTGGTAAAAATAAAATGACTCCGAACGAAAATGCGGTGAGTGATTATGAAAAATGTTTTGATGTATTGTTTGATTATGTAGATTATTTTGTGGTGAATGTAAGTTCTCCGAATACGCCGAATTTAAGGGCTTTGCAAGAGAAAAAACCGTTGTCGGAATTATTAACTCATTTGCAAAATCGTAACAAAACGAAAAAAAATCCGAAACCTATTTTATTAAAAATTGCGCCGGATTTAACCAACGAACAATTGGACGATATTGTTGAAATAGTTGAAATGACAGGCATTGCGGGATTAATTGCGACCAATACAACGATTGATAGAAGCGGATTAAAAACGTCCGATGAAAAACTAAAAGCAATGGGAGCAGGCGGTTTGAGTGGAAAACCATTAACCAATCGTGCAACGGAAGTGATTCGATACATTGCTGAAAAATCAGAAAAAAAATTTCCGATTATTGCTGTTGGCGGTATTCATACGGCGGCAGATGCGATTGAAAAACTGAATGCAGGCGCGACTTTAGTTCAAATTTATACTGGATTTATTTACGAAGGTCCGAGCATCGTGAAAAAAATAAACAAAGAAATTTTAAAATATGAAAATCGTTGAATGTCCGCGTGATGCCATGCAAGGCATACATGATTTTATTCCTACCGAAAAAAAAATATCCTATATCAACTCCATATTAAAAGTAGGTTTTGATACGATTGATTTTGGAAGTTTTGTTTCGCCGAAAGCCATTCCACAAATGCGCGATACAGCAGAAGTATTGAGTAAATTGGAATTAAATTCAACTTCCTCCAAATTATTAGCGATTATCGCAAATGTACGTGGAGCGCAAGATGCAGTAGCTTTTGATGAAATTGCGTATCTCGGTTTTCCTTTTTCAATTTCCGAAACATTTCAACAGCGAAATACCAATTCTTCTATTTCTGAATCCTTAAAAAGAGTGGAAGAAATTCAAGAATTGTGTGTAAAAAATAAAAAGCAATTGGTGGTTTATATTTCCATGGCGTTTGGAAACCCTTACGGAGATGTGTGGAACAGCGACATTGCGATACATTGGACAAAAAAAATACACGAATTAGGAATCAAAATTATTGCTTTGGCAGATACAACGGGCGTTTCCAATCCGGAGAACATTCGTTATTTATTTTCCAATTTGATTCCCGAATTACCGAAGGTGGAGTTTGGCGCGCATTTGCACACCACACCAACTGCTTGGGAAGAAAAAATTTCGGCTGCCTACGAAAGTGGTTGCAAACGTTTTGATGCTGCTATTAAAGGGTATGGCGGTTGTCCGATGGCAGCCGACACACTTACTGGAAATATGCCGACAGAAAATTTAATTTCCTATTTCAAAAAAATAAACTTGAAATTGAATTTAAACGAAACAGCTTTCGATACTGCGATGCAACAAGCCTTGAAAACTTTTCCTTAGGGTTACCAATATCGAATTACTACGGATTTACGAACACGTAGGGTTACAAATATCGAATTACTACGAATTTACGAACATGTAGGGTTACCAATATCGAATTACTACGAATTTACAAATACGTAAGGTTACCAATATCCAATTACTACGGATTTACGAACACGTAAGGTTACCAATATCGAATTACTACGAATTTACGAATACGTAGTGTTACCAATATCGAATTACTACGAATTTACAAATACGTAAGGTTACCAATATCCAATTACTACGAATTTACAAATCTGCTCGTTCAAAAATTGTTAATGAGATAGACGCTACGAAAAAGCCGTTCGAAAAAATATTTTTTCGGCATCGGATTTCGAATAAAATTTTAGTGAAATGAAAGCGTGATGAATTCGGGAAGTTCCGAACGAATGCGAGGAAATCACCCGATGAATAGCTTTCAGGAAACTAAAATGAAATGAGAAATCCAAGCCTTGATCTTTTGGTTCTTTTGAATCAAGTCAAAAGAACATAAGAAAAATTTATTCTTTTATGTTCTTTTTTTTAAGAAAAAGAACATAAGAAAAGGTTATCGGCTTTTCCTACGTGCAGATTCCGTATCAAGTACGGAATGACAGGCTATATTTATTTTCATTAGCATCGGCACATTTTCAAACTTTCAAATTTTCCATTTTTCATTAATTTAGAAAAGACTATTTTGCCTTGGCGATCCGATATTTTTTAAAAGGAATAAATTGTAAATCATAAATATTAATTATATTTGTATTTTATAAATATAAATCAGATGACGACTTTCACAAGTACCCTTCCTAACTCATTGCTTGAGCTACTCAACAAAAAGGCGAAAGAGTTAAACATGCCTAAAAACAAATTGATAGAAAAGGCTTTACAGATTTATTTAACGCAACTCAATAAAGCAGAATATATCCGTTCATATAAACAAATGGCGGAAGATAAAGATATATTGCAGTTAGCCGAAGAGGGGATGAACGACTATTTTACTCAATTAAAAGGAAGTGAAATATGAAGCAGGGAGAAATATGGTATGCCAATCTTAATCCCATTAAAGGTCAGGAACAAGCGGGTGTACGACCTGTGGTAATTATCAGTGGTAATTTATTGAACACTCATTTGCACATTGTTATTTGCTGCCCGCTCACCAGCAAAATAAAAAATTACAAAGGCAATGTTGTGCTTCAGCCAACGACTAAAAACAAATTAAAACAATTATCCGAAATTCTTGTATTTCATATTCGTTCCATCAGTAAAGAAAGATTGACTAAAAAAATAGGAGAGATTACCACTAACGAACTACTTATTATCAAACAAACTCTAAATGAAATTATGGATTATAATTAATTGATAATGGAGAGAGAATAATTGTTAATTGTTAATGAAATAGAACATCCTTAACTAATAAAAAAAGCCCTTCAAAAAAATATTTTTTTGAAGGGCTTTTTTTAATTTTCAAATTGGCACATTCGCAAATCTTCCAATTGCTTAATGATTCACTACCAATTTAGAGGAATACACTTGGATGCCATTATTAAGGCTAATGAAATAAATGCCGTTGGTATAATTGCTCACATCTAAGGGAAGCGTGTTTGTGCCCATATTGGTAGCAATTTGTTCGGTTTTAATTAAACGCCCTGTATAATCGTAAATGTTTAAAATGGATGTACCAATAACTGGAGAAATAAAACGAATACTTGCTTCATTTCCTGCCGGATTTGGAATTACTGATAAATTGGCTTTGCCAGAAGCATTTACATTTACTGCCACTACATCCGAATAGGTATAATTGCCATCAAAATCGGTTTGTTTGAGGCGGTAATAATCCACGCCTAACACGGGATTATGATCTATACCTGCGTAATGAAGTGTTTGCGTGCTGTTGTTAGCACCTTTAACAGTATCAATGGGTGTATAATTAATACCATCCAAAGTACGCTCCACCGTAAAATAATTATTATTGGTTTCCGAAGCGGTTGCCCAATTCAAATTGGTGCTATTACTTATCGCATTGTATTGTGCATTAAAATTTAACAATTGTATCGGTAAACAAGTAGCATAAGTAAGTGTTATCGATTGAGTGGCTGTTTGTCCACAGGCATCGGTAATAGTACAAGTATAAGTTGTAGTTGCAGAAATTGCTGCCGTTGTAGGGTTGGTAGTAGTACTGCTTAAACCAGTTGCTGGACTCCATGAATAAGTATAGACCGGAACTCCATAATTACCTGTTGCTTGAAGGGATGTTGGAGTTGAATGACAAAGTGTGGTTCCCGCAGAACTTGTGGGCGCAGCTGGTTGCGCAACGGTTTGACCATAAACGGTTACTGTCCAGTTATCTGATGCAATAAAATTGTTTGTACTACAAGGTGAAGTATTATTACTAGTCCAAAAGTATATAAGGAAGTTAATATTAAAAGCAGTGCAGGAAGGAGCAGGAAGACAAGTTTTTAAATCAGAATAAACATCTAGTGTTCCAACACAATTACAAGGAAGATTATGACTATTGCATCCGTATATTGAAGCGGGTGCAGTACCAGGGCTTGTGCAGCTGCCTAATTTTATAATAGTTCCAGCATATATTCCGCTATTCCTACCACAAACATCATAATTAAAAACAGATTGGAAAGGAGTATAAAATTGTACGTCCGTTATAGTACATTGAATAGGAGCTGGAACTGCTATGGTATTAGCACATCCAAAGCCTCCGTTATCGTTTTTATCAGCTCCCGAAACGCTTGCTTGCAAAAGAGTTCCGGTGTTCGTAACAGTTGGATCTATAACTACAGGATATTGCCTGTTTGGGCTATTTATAAAACTTAAAGGGGTATAAATATCAAGCGTATTATTATTGAATACGTAGCCTGATTGATAAGAATTTAAAACATTAAAAGTTTGGTCGGATGTTTCTGCTTTATAAAAGATATATTGAGTAGAATCATTTGATGAAACAAAATTAATATTACCTACCCACTGATTATTTGTATTTGTATAACCATTTGTAAAATGTGCAGTTAAATCTGTTGGGATATTTAAACTGTCTCTGATAATTAGCCAGCCGCTTGAGTAGCTAAGACTGTTGTTTATCAAAAAACTGGTTTCAATATTACCATTATTAACATTTATTTTCATGTCAATGCTGGGCCAAATACTGTAAATCATTGCACCGTCATCGCCTACAGAATAATTGCTCCAATTGGCTAATCCTAAATTGGTGATAGTACCAAGCGTATCTTTGTGTAATAATTGGAGTTTTCTTGAAAACTGAAATTCCTTTCCAGATGAACTGATGGAAACAAACTGATTGCCAATGTCTATCTTTGTAGGATATTCTTGATTGGGTGCGATAAATATTTTTTGCGAATAGGAAAAAGGTTTTAATCGCGGGTCAACGGCACGGATAAAATGACTTGTACTGTCGTAATAATTTTCTTCATTTAATGATTGTTGTATTGCTATCGTTGTATCGGTCTGTCCAGGTGTAACCTTAACATAATAACGGCTGTGTAAAGTTCTTTTCTGAACCAATTCTAAATAACTTTGATTGGGTGCATCGTAAGGTAAAATACCAAAATCAGGATTGCTTTGGTATTTAAGCGGTGTTAATTCTTTTAAAAGTGGAGAAATATTTTTATTGTTGAATGTAAAGGAAGTATAATTAAAAACTTTGCTTTTCATACCAGAAGCCACGGTCTGTTGCCCAAAAGCAGTATAGCTGATGAGCGCAACAAGAATTAATAAATAACTT
>JBDTAC010000019.1 GCA_039924845.1 Bacteroidia bacterium | reverse complement strand
AAAATACGCGGACAACTTTCCGAAGGAATGATTTGTGCCGAAGACGAAATTGGGCTTGGAGCTTCGCATGCAGGTATAATGATTTTAGATGCAGATTCGAAAATAGGAATGCCGGCAGCCGATTATTTTAAAATTGAGAACGATGTAGTTTTTGAAATCGGATTAACTCCAAATCGCGTGGATGCTGCTTCGCACATTGGCGTTGCCAGAGATTTGGCGGCTGTTATCAATCAGGCAGAAGGAAAATTGAAAATAAAATTTCCGTCTGTGAACGATTTTAAAATCGAAAATAGTTTTCCGAAACCAAATGTTGAAATTAGTGATGTGCTTGCTTGTCCGCGTTATTCGGGTATTTCCATTTCGGATGTAAAAGTGTCGGAGTCTCCAAAATGGCTCAAAAATAAATTGGCAGCCATCGGTTTAAAATCAATAAATAATATTGTAGATGTTACCAACTTTGTGTTGTACGAAACCGGGCAACCGCTGCATGCTTTTGATGCAGACAAAATAAAAGGTGAAAAAATTATCGTAAAAAAAGCAACAGAAGGAGAAAATTTTACCACATTGGATAACATTCAACGAAAACTTTCTGCGAATGATTTAATGATTTGTGATATAGAAAAACCACTTTGTATTGCTGGTGTTTTTGGTGGATTGGATTCAGGAATTAATGAGCATTCGAAAAATATTTTTTTGGAGAGCGCTTATTTTAATCCGATGACAATTCGCAAAACGGCAAAACGGCACGGAATTAAAACCGATGCGTCTTTTCGTTTTGAACGAGGAACAGATCCAAATGCCACTGTTTGCGCCTTAAAGCGTGCTGCTTTGTTGATTCAGGAAATTGCTGGAGGAAAAATTCCTTCTCAAATATTTGATAATTATCCGACCAAAATAAATGATTTTGAAATCACTTTTCACTTTGATACTTGCGATAAATTAATCGGAAAAAAAATTCCGCACGCGCACATAAAAAATATTTTACAATCGCTCGACATAAAAATTATTTCCGAAACAGAAAGCGATTTGAAATTGTCTGTTCCAGCTTATAAAGTAGATGTTCAGAGGGAAGTAGATGTGATTGAAGAAGTTTTGAGAATTTACGGATACAACCAAATTGAAGCACCAACTGCTTTTCGTTCCTCGCTTTCGTTTACAAATGGCGTTGATAACGAGCAATTGCAAAACACAATTTCTGATTTGTTGAGCAGCAATGGCTTTTTGGAAATCATGTCCACTTCGCTTACCAAAGCAAGTTATTATGAAAAAAATAATTTCAATCCAGCAGAAACAATTTTGTTGGAAAATCCTTTAAGTTCCGATTTGAATGTAATGCGTCAATCGCTTTTGTTTAGCGGTTTAGAAGCAATTGCGTATAATCAGAATCGTCAAAACACAGATATTTTATTTTACGAATTTGGGAAAATCTACAAGAAAAATGAAAGCGATTCTTTTCCTTTTACAGAAGAAAAAAGAGTAGCTCTTTTTATTGCTGGTAAGAAAAACAAAGAATATTGGAAAACGAATGCCATTTTACTAAACTCACAAACGGGTTCTCGTCAAAATGCAAAAAATGAATTTGTTGATTTCTATCAATTGAAAGGAATTGTAAATGCTGTATTTGAAAAATTAAATATTGCTTTTGAAACTTCCATAAACGATGAAAAAAATATTTTTGTCGAAGCACTTTGTTATAAAAATAAAAAACAAGAACTTGTCATTTTCGGAGAGCTTAATAGAAATCTTGCTCCAAAAGAAATAGGGATACACCAAAGGGTTTTTTATGCTGAATTTAATTGGGATGCAATTGTAAAATTGGCTCAAAATCAAAAAATAAATTTTTCTGAAATCTCTAAATTTCCTTCCGTGCGCAGAGATTTAGCTTTATTGTTAGATAAGAAAATTAATTTTTCGGAGATTGAAAAATTAGCGTATCAAACGGAAAAAGAAATCCTGAAAAAGGTTGATTTGTTTGATGTGTACGAAGGGGAAAAAATTGGCAAAGAAAAAAAATCATACGCGGTAAGTTTTATTTTACAAAATGAAAATGCAACACTTACCGACAAGCAAATTGAAAAAACAATGGAGAAATTATCGAGCGCTTTTACTGAAAAGTTAGGTGCTGTATTGAGATAAAAATGCGTTTGAAAAATTAATTTTTCAAATGATAAAAAAGACTTACGAAAAATATTTTTTCGATTCGTTCCAATATACATCCATTTCTGCAAGCGTCATCTCACCTAATATTTTATTGGATTTAGCGGCTTCTTTTTCTAAATATTGAAAGCGTTTAATAAATTTTCGATTCGTTTTTTCCAAAGCGTCTTCTGGGTTTATTTCCATAAAACGTGCGTAATTAATGAGTGAAAATAACACATCGCCAAATTCCGCTTCCATTTTTTCTTTCGATTTATTTTCGGAAACTTCGTGTTTAAATTCATCTAATTCTTCCAACACTTTTTCCCAAACTTGATCGGCATTATCCCAATCAAAGCCGACTGCACGAACTTTTTCTTGAATACGCGAAGCTTTCACCAAAGACGGCAAAGACAATGGAACGCCGCCTAAAACGGAAGTATTTCCTTCTTTCAATTTTAATTTTTCCCAATTTTCTTTTACCTGATTTTCGTTTTCCACTTTTACATCTCCGTAAATATGTGGATGACGATGAATCAATTTTTCACACAAACTATTTATCACGTCTGTGATGTCGAAAGCATTGGTTTCAGAAGCAATTTTCGCATAAAAAACAATGTGCAACAACACATCGCCCAATTCTTTTTTGATGTTTTTTAAATCTTTATCGAGAATGGCATCCGCCAATTCGTACGTTTCTTCAATCGTTAAATGGCGCAAACTTTCCATCGTTTGTTTTTTGTCCCAAGGGCATTTGGCGCGCAATTCGTCCATAATGGTAAGTAATCGCTCGAAGGCTTTTAATTGATCATTCATTGTTTTTCATTTTTAAATAAAAACAAAAATAGACATACGTTTGCAGAGAACCTGTTAAAGGTAGAATTTTTTTCTATTTTTGAACGGTTCATAAAAAATTAAAAAAGCCATTTGAAAAAATATTTTTTTCAGCTTCGTTTTTCACTTCTTTTTTTACTCGCTTTAACAGCGACGAGAACGCTTGCGCAACAACAAGATTCTACTAAATGCGATTATTGGATTTCTGCAAGTATTCATTATGGTTTTTTGATGGCGCAACATGCCACAATGCAATATTTGGTGAAAGGGCATATTCCTGCGATCGAATTGGATTTCATACAACCAACGCGTGGAACGCAGCAATGGCAACAGGAATTTGGCTTTCCAGAAATTGGTTTGGCTTTTTTTTCGGCTAATTTAGAAAACCCAACTGTGCTCGGAGATCTTGTCGGAGCCTATCCTTTTGTCAATTTTCATTTGAATAAAAAGAAAACAAATTGTAAGTTCAATTTACGTGCGGGCGCTGGACTTGCTTACATCACCAAAAAATTTGATCCGCTGGATGATCACAAAGAAATTGCAATTGGTTCTCATGTAAATGCAATTATTAATTTGAGATTTAATACCACTATTGATTTAGGAAATCAAATGCGTTTGGATGCTGGAATTGGGCTTACGCATTCTTCCAACGGAGCTTTTCAAACGCCGAATCTTGGATTAAATATTCCAACGTTGAACCTCGGAATTGGGTATCATTTTCATCCAAATACAAATTATTATCATTACGATAGCATTCCCGCGGAGAAAAAAATTACTTATAATATTATTGTTGCTACTGGTTTATCCGAAATTGATCCGCCGGGTGGATCGCGTTATTTTGATTATACTTTTTCCTTCAACAGAAATAAAAAATTAAACACGAAAAGTACGCTTGGTTTTGGAGTAGATGTGTTTTATGACATGTCAAATATTCAGCAAATGAAAGACGATTCCACGCCTTTTAAAAATGATTTTCAAGATATTCAGCTTGGCTTTAAAGGTAGCTATCAGCTTACATTGGGAAGGCTTTCGTTGCCTATCGAGATGGGTTTTTACTTGTTTACTAAATATACGAGTGATGGTTATATTTTTCACCGCATTGGTTTGCGCTATCAACTCAGTAATCATTTGATTGCTAATTTAACCTTGCTAACGCATTTCGCAAAAGCCTCGTACATCGAATGGGGGATGGGTTATCGCTTTTAAAAAAATAATTTTTAAACATGAAAAATAGACCTGTAAAAATTTTTTATTTCGCACTGCTTTTTTTGGCAACGAGTTTTTATTCTTGCAAAAAAGCAAATGTGTGTGATTGTTTTGAAAGCACAGGATCTATTGAAAGTGAAATTCGCCAAGTGCCTATTTTTACTTCTATTTATATGGAAAATAATGAAAATATTTATCTCACGCAAGGTGCAACACAAAAAATTGAAGTACAAGCCGGAAAAAATTTATTACCGCTTATTTCTACGGAAGTAAATTCGGAAGGAGAGTTGGATATTAAGAATTACAACATCTGTAATTTTTTGAGGAGCTATAAAAAACCGATTAATATTTACATTACGATGCCACGACTAACGTATGTTACCAATAATGGCGTGGGAATTATTCAGAGCACCAATGCGTTTACTACCGATACGATTAATGTACGTACGGAAAGTTCGGGAGATGTTCATCTTATTGTGAATAATACTTACGTAGATGGACACATGCACGGCGCCGGCGATGTGTATCTGTCTGGAAATACGCAAGAATTTAGCTGTAATAATGTGGGCAATGGATTTATTTATGGATCGGATTTGACGGTGTCGAACTATGCGTGGCTTGGATTAAGTACCACTGGAAATGCGTATCTAACAATTAACGGACTTTTTCAAGTGCTGATTCACGAAAGTGGAAATGTGTATTATGGCGGAAATCCTACGGAAATTAAGCAAATAATTACCGGTTCTGGAAATTTATATAAGCAATAAAAATCAAAAATTAATTTTTTAAAACTGTTTCCAAAATCAAGTTGTCAAACTCTCTTTTGTCGTCTTCCTGAAAATAAATTTCTATCGGAATATAGAAAAAAGGCACTGATTCCAATGTTTTTAGAAGTGAAGTGTTTCTCAAACGCATCGCATCTTTTTCGGTACACAAAATTATTTTTTTACTGCTTTTTAATTCTGAAAAATTATTTTTTACTTGTTGAATATCTGTTGAAGTAAAATTGTGATGATCACGAAAACGCATCGGAAAAATAGTTTTTACTTTTCCTTTCAGATATTTTTCGAGCGGTAAAGAATTTGCAATTCCGGTTACTAATAAAATATCTAATTCGGAATCTAATTGGGCAATTTCAGTAGTATTTAACGAAATGAGATTTCCGTATTTCACAAATGAAAAAATAATTTTTTGATGCGTCAAATTTTTTATTTTCGATTTAATATTTTCTTTTTCAAGATCAGAAATTGTTTCGGGACATTTGGTAATTATAATAATATCTGCCCGTTTATAACCGTTTCTGGGTTCGCGTAAATTTCCGATAGGTAATATAAAATCATTGAAAAAAAGTTTTTTGTAATCGCTTAAAAGGATTGACAAGTGAGGTTTTACAGCACGATGTTGAAACGCATCATCTAATAAAATAGCATCAATTTTCGGATTTGTTTTTAGTAAATTTTCAATTCCGTTTACACGTTTTGCATCAACTGCCACACTTATTTCTGGAAATTTATGTTTGAATTGCATCGGTTCGTCACCAATTTCATTAGAGTTGGAATTTTCATTCGCCAAAAAATAATTTTTCGATCGCCTTCCGTAACCACGACTGAGCGTTGCGACGTTGTAATTATTTTTCAGTAAACGAATGAGATATTCGATGTGAGGCGTTTTTCCCGTACCTCCGATACTTAAATTTCCGACAGAAATAACAGGAACAATTATTTTTTTATAACTGAATATTCCGATATCGAAAAATAAATTTCTCAACGCGATAATTGCGCCATAAATAAGCGCAAAAGGAAATAATAAAAAGCGTAAAAATTTCATTCGTAAAAAATTATTTTTTTGGACGCATCTCAAAATAAATTTCGTGGCAAGGCTGCATCAACTATTGGTTTTTAACAGACTGGGTACTTGTTTTATCTCATTTCTAAAAACAATTAATATTATTATTATAGCAAATAAAAATTGTATAATTCCTGGAGCCCAATAGTTATCAAAATGGAATACAAAATATACTACGATAATTGTAACAATGTATAAAAGAGGCATCATTATCATTTTGAAAATATTAAAATGATAGTCGAATATTTTTCTACTTCCGAACCAAAGTATTATTACTTGGGTTCCTTTAATAAAGACAGTAGTTGAAATAGCGCCCCAAATTCCAAATGTTTTTGTCAAGTATATTCCCAAAATAATTTGTAAAATGGCTGAAACAAGAACTAATTTTGGGAGTAAGTGCGTTTTTTTGAAATAATAAATAGGAAAAACATATAGATTATAGATTCCTCTAAATAAGAATCCGCAACATATTAAAGGTAAATATTGGAATGCTGCGTGATAAGCTTGTTTTTTAACAAGTATCGGTACAATAATAGGAAGTGTTAATATATTTACAGCGACAATTAGAATTGTTACGAGTGCAAATAAATGATGAAATTTATTTTCTGCAACGGTGCTTTTAGTTATGCCTGTATCTTTCCACATTTGGTATATTTTCGGAGCTATTGCGCTGGTAAGTCCGTTTTGAGAAAATTCGATTAGTAATGTGCATTTTATGGCAAAGTCGTAAACTCCAACATCAGAAATAGTGTCAGTTGCGTTGAGTATATAATTATTGATGTAACTTAAAATCCAAGTCAGAATGCCAAACAGAAGTACAGGAACGCAAAATTTTCTGAATCCTTTTAACATAGTTGAATCAAAGCAAATACCAAATTCTGAAATGAAAAAATACATTGATAAAACAAAAATACCTACGCCAGATAAAAGTCTTCCCCAAATTGGTCCTATTAAAGTGTTAGGATATAAATAAAGACCAATAAGAGAAATAATAACTGTTAATACAAAGTTAAATAAGTTGAACCATAAAAATTTCCATGGTTTCTGCCGATAGATAAGGAAAGTAGTATATATTTTAAAAATTGCGTTGAATACAGCTGTTACTACGCACATAAAGCCAAAAGGAAAAAATGAAATGTTTTTGTGTTGGAAAATATGTTCAAAAAGAAAATTTCCGCTGAGGAGCATTATTAAAATAGACAATAAACTAATTGCGAGTACAACTGTAAGAATTGTACCAACAAATTTTCTCATTTTCACAATGTCATCCTGATATTCGTAATGATGAATAGGGATAAAAACATCCACTCCAAAATTTACTATAATTTGAAGTAGAAGTGTAAATGAAATGTAAATGGACAAAGCTCCATAATCTGCGATTGTTAAATTTTGAGTGTATGGAAGTAGCAGCACCAAACTTGCCATTGTAGGCAGAAGTCCCCCAATGGAGAATAGAATGGTCGAACTAAATATTTTTTTTAGCATATCAAAAGGTGCTGCGCTAAATTACATAACTTCGCGCAAGTTTGTCAAACTAATTTTATAAAAATATGCCATTTCTGAAAAAGATAG
>JBDTAC010000018.1 GCA_039924845.1 Bacteroidia bacterium | reverse complement strand
TGAAGGTGCTGAAACAGAAATAGATTTAAAATCTTCCTACGCATGGACATTAGCGAGTACTCCCAGTACCTTTCCAGAGGGGAATCTTTCGAATAATTTAGAATATGGTTATAACCGTGCCAAATTAGCTTGGTACATCATTGATCCATTGTTCCAAGTATCCACCAGCGGACTTACTCCAAGTGGTCTTAATAATAATGCTTCCATGAGCAATAATTTTACACGACAGATTTTGCAAACTGAGATTTTTCCCAATATTCAATCTGCTACGGGGCAGCCCATGCCATTGCCTACGTTAGATTTGGCGTATTATCCTTCCCAAAGAGGTCCTTATAATTACGATGTAAATGGAGTTGCTGGCATTTCAAGTGGTGTAGATGTAAATGGAAATTTGCTCAATCCGGAGTCGCGTTGGGGTGGTATTATGCGCTCGATTCAAACAAATGATTTTGAAGCAGCCAATATCGATTTTATACAATTTTGGGTGATGGACCCTTTTAATAGTGACAATAAACAACCGAACACAACAGGTGCTTTGTATGTAGATTTAGGAAATGTTTCCGAAGATATTCTGAAAGATTCGCGGATGAGTTATGAAAATGGATTGCCTACCAATGCTGCAGATGCAGCAAATCCAACGAATCCGAACAATCCTTATTCTACTACCGTATGGGGGCGCGTTCCGAATAATATGCCTTTGGTTAATGCATTTTCAAGTGATCCCAATGCACGCCCTTTCCAAGATGTTGGTTTAGACGGACTTTCCGATGCGGATGAGGATACGCAGTTCGCCTCTTTTCTTTCTGCATTGGCAGGAAAACTAACTGGAGGTACAGGATCTGCTGCGTACACAAAAGCTCATAAAGATCCTTCGTCGGATGACTATCATTATTACCGAGGCGACGATTATGACAGTGGAGATTCCAGTGTTTTGGCGCGTTATGCCAATTACAATGGGATGGACGGCAATTCGCCAACGCAAACACAGTACCAAAATCTCAATAGTGGAGGTTATCCCACCACTGGAACCACCTTACCGAACAACGAGGATGTAAATGGAGACAATACGATGAATCAAGATGAAGGATATTATGAATACAAGGTAAATTTAACACCTTCATCAATGGGTGTTGGACAAAACTTTATTACAGATATTGAACCGGGACAAGGAACAAAAGCTGATGGGACACCAGCGAACGTAAAATGGTATCAAATAAAAATACCTATCCAGAATTATAACAGTGTAGTAGGAGGGATCAGTGATTTTAAATCCATCCGCTTTATTCGCATGTATTTTAAAGGATTTGACAAACCTATTGTTTGCCGTTTGGCCGACTTATCACTGATACGTGATGAATGGCGCGGCTACAATTTTTCCTTGCAATCACCGGGTGAAATTATTGCTGGAGATGGCAACCAAACTTCCTTCGATATTTCTGCTGTAAGTATTGAGAATAATGGTAATCGTGTACCCATTAACTACGTATTGCCTCCAGGTATTATTCGCGATGTAAATGTACAATCGGCTAATTTGGTTCAAATGAACGAGCAATCTATGTCATTAAGTGTATGTAATTTACAAGATGGAGATGCGCGCGCTGCTTATCGTAACACCAGCTATGATGTGCGAAGTTATAAAAATTTACAAATGTATGTGCATTGCGAAGCTGGCAATCCTGCTCAAGCATTGAACAATGGAGATGTGCATACATTTATCAGGTTAGGAAGCGATTACAATCAAAACTATTACGAATACGATCTCCCGCTGCAAGTAACAGCTCCTGGGCTTTATAATACTTCGAATCAAAGTGATCAATACAAAGTATGGCCGCTTGCCAATCAAATAAATATTGCTTTCGCCGATTTAGAATCCGCTAAAGAGCAACGGAATATTGCCATGCTTCATAATAAAAATATTACACTGCTCACGCCTTATACCGTGATGGTATCAAGCGGAGCTATGATAACCATTGTTGGATCGCCCAATTTAAGTACTGTAAAAGCAATTATGATTGGTGTTCGCAATCCGAAAAAGGGCTCTGAAAATGAGCCAGACGATGGACTTCCGAAATGTGCACAAGTATGGGTAGACGAACTTCGTTTAACGGGTTTTAATGAAAGTGGAGGCTGGGCGTCTAATGCACGTGTTACCGCACAATTGGCTGATTTAGGATCAGTTACACTTTCGGGTAATATTAGCACTCCTGGTTTTGGAAGTATTGAACAAAAGGTAAGCGAACGCAGTATGCAAAATACAGAAGGCTATAATCTTTCTTCTTCTTTGCAACTTGGGAAATTTTTCCCACAAAAATCGGGCATTCAAATTCCTATGTATGTCGGGCTTTCGGAAACATTTATTACACCCGAATACAATCCGCTTGATCCGGATATTTTAATGAGTAGTATTACGAATGATCCAACTGTTTCTTTAGCCACTAAAGATTCGCTCAAGCGAGTCGTGCTGAGTTACACAAAACAGCGAAGTCTTAATTTTACCAATGTTAGAAAAGAGCGATCAAAAACGGCCAAAAAGGCGCATTTCTACGACGTCGAAAACCTTTCCTTAAATTATGCTTACACAGAAAGTTATCATCGAGATGTAAATATAGATCACAGTTTAGCCAAATCATATAGAGGAGGGCTTACTTACGCATTTTCACCTAAGCCGAAAAATCTTCGTCCACTCCAAAAAAATAAATGGCTGTCGAAATACAAATCTTTGATGTTGATTCGAGATTTTAATTTCAATACCGCTCCCAGTCAATTAAGTTTTACTACAGATATTAATCGGCAGTATTCCGAAATTTTAAATAGAGATATTATCGCATCGGATATATATATTCAGCCTACTTATCAGAAAAACTTTACCATGTCGCGTTTGTATAATTTCAAATATGATTTAACGAAATCGCTTTCTATCGATTTTAATGCAGATAATGAATCGCGTGTGATGGAACCTCAAGGTATGATTAACACACAGGAAAAACGAGACAGCGTAGAAAAAAGTTTTTTTGATGGCGGAACGAATGTTCATTACCGGCACGGCACGAATGTGAATTACGATATTCCGATTAACAAAATTCCTTTGTTTAATTTTATTACTGCTAATGCCCGCTATTCCACTAATTACGATTGGATGCGAGCACCTTTCTCGGCGGATAGTTTAGGAAATACGATTCAAAATGCAAATACGTTACAAGTAAACGGACAATTGAATATGCTCACTTTTTACAATAAAATTCCGTATTTCAAAAAACTAAACGAAGGTGACAAGAAAAATAATCCGAAAAAAAATACCCTTAACAATAAGTTAGGCAATTCTTTGAATACAAAAAATAATAACAGTAAATCAAAAACAGATACAACCAAAAAAGACGAAAATCCGGTTCAAATTGTAGAATATATAGCACGCGCTTTAATGACCGTAAAAACGGTGGCAATTACCTATTCCGAAAGTCATGGAACACTTTTGCCGGGATATAATGATTCTACTCAAGTTCTGGGAATGGATCCGAAAACGATGTCGCCCGGATTTGGCTTTTTGTTTGGACAACAAAATTTCGGACCGAAAAATCATAATTTTGCGGAATACGCTGGAAGTAAGGATTGGATCGTCAAAAATCCATTATTAAATATTCCGTTTACACTCTCTACGTCAAAAAATCTGAATCTTCGTGCAAATTTAGAACCAGCACGCGATTTAAAAATAGAATTGGTTGCCAACCAAAGTCAATCACTGAGTTTGAGCGAGTTTTATAAGTGGGATACCTTGTCAAATACATTTGATGCGCAATCTCCTCTTATTACAGGAAATTATACCATTTCCTACCTCTCTTGGCGAACGGCTTTCAGTAAAACAAACGCCAGTAACTTTTCGCAAGTATTCCAAAATTTCTTGGATAATCGCGCCACCATTTCTCAACGGCAGGCAGCCCTAAATCCGAATGCTCGTGGAACTGGATTTGATACCACAGGTGTTTTCCGAAAAGGTTATGGAGCTTATTCGCAAGATGTGTTAATTCCTTCCTTTTTGGCGGCTTATTCTGGAAAATCGGCTAATAAGGTCGGATTGAGTGCGTTTCCTGGTATCCCTTTGCCAAATTGGAGAATTACCTATACCGGTTTAATGCGCTATCCTATTTTTAAGAAATATTTTGATGTTTTTAGTTTGTCCAGTGCTTACCGTTCTACATACAGCGTTGCCTCCTATACCACCAACCTTTTATTTCCAACAAACCAAGGTGGACAATATTCATCTGCGATAGATTCCACGAGCAAAAATTTTCAACCCGTAAATCTCATTAGCTTAGTGGATATTTCCGAACAATTTAGTCCGCTCATCAAAATAGAAATGACTCTCAAAAATAGTATTTTAGCCAATGTCGAAATAAAAAAATCACGAGATATTGCCCTTTCTATTTCCAGTCAGCAATTAACTGAAGTGGATGGTAGCGAATACGATATCGGCAGTGGCTATCGTCTAAAAAATGTACTATTACCTTTTAAAATTTTTGGGAAACCAGTAAAAAGTGATTTGAATTTGAAAGTAGATTTAGCTTTCCAAAACAATGAAACGGTGATGCGCAATATTGTTGAAAATGTCAGCCAAGTAACGTCTGGACAAGATATTATTTCCATTAAATTTTCAGCAGATTATATGGTGAGCACACGACTCACCTTGCGTGCTTTTTTCGACAAGATAATTAACAACCCACTTATTTCGTCCACATATCCTACCTCCAACGCCAACTCTGGAATCAGTGTGCGATTTACTTTGTAAAGACAGGTTTGAAAAAATAATTTTTCAAAGTGCTTTTGCGAAAACAACTTATTTATTGGCAGAAGAAAATATCGATCCGGCGAAATTGGAAAAAGCCGTTAAACTCGGAATAAATATTATTTCGGAAGATGATTTTTTGAAAATGATTGAATAAAAATCATTCGAAAAAAAGTCTTTCCAAAAAATAATTTTTCAAAGCTGTTTTTTGCGAAACAATTTATTCCTTGATTTCATTACCTTTGCACATCAAAAAAATAAAATCCTAAAAAATTGTTAGATAAATTAGAAGCCATAAAAAAGCGTTG
The DNA here is from genome assembly GCA_039924845.1 of Bacteroidia bacterium. Lineage (NCBI taxonomy): Bacteria > Pseudomonadati > Bacteroidota > Bacteroidia > Bacteroidia bacterium. The sequence continues at coordinate 44,548 of JBDTAC010000018.1, read as the reverse complement.
GGAGGAAGTGGAGCTAAAACTTTCGGATCCGAAATCGATGTCGGATATGAAGCTATTTACCAAACTCAACAAGGAATACAAGGAGTTGTCGGAAATTGTGGACGCGTATCATTTGTATAAAAATACAGTTCAAAATATTGAATTCAACAAAGAAATTCTTGCCAAAGAAAAAGACGAAGAAATGAAAGAAATGGCAAAAATGGATTTGGATGAATTACTTCCGAAGAAAGAAAAAATGGAAGAACAAATCCGCAATATGTTGATTCCGAAAGATCCGGAAGATGCGAAAAATGCGGTAATGGAAATTCGTGCTGGAACGGGTGGCGATGAGGCAAGTATTTTTGCAGGTGATTTATACCGAATGTACAGTCGCTATTGCGATGCAGTAGGTTTGAAAACAGAATTGGTGGATGTTTCGGAAGGAACAGCGGGCGGTTTTAAAGAAGTTGTTTTCAATGTTTCCGGCATTAATGCGTACGGAAAATTAAAATTTGAATCGGGCGTACATCGCGTACAGCGCGTCCCGCAGACGGAAACGATGGGCAGAGTACATACTTCTGCAGCGACGGTAATTGTGATGCCGGAAGCAGATGAGTGGGATATTGAATTGAAAGAAGCCGATTATAGAAAAGATATTTTTTGTTCTTCAGGACCAGGTGGACAATCGGTAAATACAACCAAATCAGCGATTCGATTGACGCATATTTCTACCGGAATTGTGGTGCAATGTCAAGATCAAAAATCGCAACTAAAAAATTTCGATAAAGCCTTGTCGGTTTTGCGTTCGCGTTTGTATGAAATCGAATTTAATAAACGTCAGGAAGAAAGTTCGAAGAAGCGGAAAACAATGGTGGCTACGGGCGATCGTTCCGAAAAGATACGGACGTATAATTATCCGCAAAGTCGTGTTACGGATCACCGAATCGGTTATTCTATGCACAATTTGCCCACTTTTATGAATGGAGATATTCAAGATGTAATGGATGCGCTTCAGTTAGCGGAAAACGCGGAACGACTGAAAGAAGGCGGAATTATGGTGTCTTAAAAAATAATTTTTCGAGATGACAAAACAAGAATTGTTTGAAAATATTCGCAAGAAAAAATCCTTTCTCTGCGTTGGTTTGGACCCCGACCTTACTAAAATCCCGAAACATCTTTTAAAAACAAGCGATCCGATTTTTGAATTTAACAAAGCCATTATTGATGCAACGCAACATGTGGCTGTCGCTTTTAAGCCGAATATGGCGTTTTACGAGGCTTATGGAGTAAAAGGGTGGGAGAGTTTGCAAAAAACGATCGACTATATCAACGCCAATTATAAAAATATTTTTACGATTGCTGATGCCAAGAGAGGCGATATTGGTAATACTTCCGGCATGTACGCGAAAACTTTTTTTTCGCAACTAAATTTTGATTCGCTCACCGTTGCGCCTTATATGGGAAGCGATTCCGTGAAACCGTTTTTAGAATATCCGTCGAAATGGGTTATTTTATTGGCTTTAACATCCAACAAGGGCGCGGAAGATTTTCAATTGAATGAAAATTTGAAAACAAAAAATGAAAATTATTTTTTTGAAGAAGTATTGAAAACCTCTGTAAAATGGGGAACTTCCGACAATATGATGTATGTAGTGGGCGCTACGCAAGCAACAATGTTGCAAAAAGTACGCGAAATCATTCCAGAACATTTTTTATTAATTCCAGGTGTGGGCGCGCAAGGCGGAAGTTTAGCTGACGTAGCGAAATACGGAATGAACAAATATTGCGGTTTGTTGGTCAATTCTTCTCGCGGAATTATTTATGCCTCCAACGATGAATCCTTCGCTGAAAAAGCAAAAATAGAAGCCGAAAAAATTCAGCAAGAAATGCAAATTTTGTTGGAGGAAATAAGCGTTTGAAAAATTATTTTTTTAATACCTTTTTTCAACACGAAATACGAATGCCTTTATTTTTAGCACAAATATTTATAGAATCTTTTAATAAATCCGATTGTTTGGGCGAGCGTAAACCAATTGCATCACACTAATGTTACGCATCTCGAAAGCCGCTTCGCAATACGATAAATAATAATTCCATTTGCGGATAAAGGCATCGTTGAAACCTAATTTTTTCACTTCTTCCAATTGGTGATGAAAACGTTCGCTCCATTGATTTAGCGTTTCGGCATAATGCAAACCGATGTCTTTTAAATCAATCAAACTCATATCACTGCTGGCGTTTACGGCATTGTTAATGACAGCTACCGAAGGCAATAAAGAACCAGGAAAAATATATTTTTGAATCCAATCAATTCCTTTTTTCAATTGTTCGTAACGCGCATCCGGACACGTAATTACTTGCAAAGCAAGAATACCGTCCTTTTTAAGTAAATCATTACACTTTTTAAAATACACATCGAGAAATTTATGACCAACAGCTTCCAACATTTCTATCGAGACAATTTTATCGAATTTGCCTTCTATCAAACGATAATCTTTTAAAAGAACAGTAACTTTATCACTTAAGTTTTCACGTTTTATTGCTTCAGTTGTATACTGAAATTGCTCTTCCGAAATAGTGGCTGTGGTAACTTTGCAATTATAATTTTTGGCAATGTGAATGGCGTTTCCGCCCCAGCCAGAACCAATTTCAAGCACGTGATCGTTTTCTGTAATTTTTAATTGTTGGCACAAACGGTCGTATTTTTCAAATTGAGCTTCTTCCAAAGATTGATTTTTAGAAGTAAAATAAGCACTCGAATACGTCATCGTTTTATCTAAAAATAATTTAAAAAAATCATTGCTCAAATCATAATGTTCGTGTATGTTCTCTTTAGAACCATTGATTGTATTGGCTTTCGAAAAATGACTGAATTTGTTCGCGAACTTAAAAAGATTCAATAAAATAGATTTATAATTACTACCCGACATTGAAGGTGCGTGTTCTACATTCACCAAAAACCAACGAATTACATTGGTAATGTTGTCAGTTTCCCAATAACCATTCACATAAGATTCGCCAAAACCAATGTCGCCAAACAAAAAACATTGTTTAAAAAATCGGTTGTCGCGAATATTTACTTGCGCATGTATGTTTTTTTCTCCGTTTCCAATGTAGATGGTTTCTCCATCCGGCAGCGACAATTCGAGTCTTCCGTATGGCATTTTTCCGAGTACTTCTAAAATCATTGTTCGGTAAAAACTACGTTCCTTTTTTAGTGCGATAGTTGTTATCATAGCGATTTATTTTTTATGCGTTTTATAAACTCCTTGTTGCAATTCCGTAAAATCTTTTTTGCGATGAAAATTAATTTTTTTGAACCACAAAACCAATGCATGAAAATGTATTAATACAATTATTTGTACTGTTATCAATGGAAATCGAATGGAATACCAAATTAAATTTCGATTGTTTAATACTTTCTTTTTTCCAGTAAGCGTGCTGATAAAAATACGTTTTTCGTTTTTAAAATCATCAATTCGGATGTTTAATTTTTCATCCGGAATCTGTAAATTAAAATCAAAAATAGTGTCTAAATCAATGAAAGGAGAAACGTAAAAGTTCTTTTTTGTATTCAAATGAAATTTATTTTTCTCTAAATTATCTGTTCCGATAAAATAAGGTTTCATTTCCAAAAATGTATTTCCAACTTCCGAAACGGCACAAATAGGTTGGTTTTCGGCATCGAAACAGAAGTAAAATGAAACTGGATTAAATTGATATCCGAAGGTGCACAAATTAGTGAGCAACATTATTTTTAGGTTCTCATTTTCAATTCCATTTTCTTTTAAATAAGCTAAAATGTGTTGTTTGGTATTTTTTGTTTTATCAGGATTTTCTTTTGGTAATTGCAAATGATCTTTATCTCGAAAATTAAAAATGTTAAAGCGATTTCGACTTATAAAAAACAATTTTTTGCTGAGAAAATCAATCTCATCTAAATCCAAATAAAACATAAACACATTGTAATGAAACCTATTTGGCTTAGGTTCCATGCGGTTGTGCATTACATTGCATTTATATAAACACGAGTTCATTTGGCTAAAATAAATCTTTTATTTTTCTTTTTTAATAATGTCTGCAACTTGAATGGCTGAAGCAAAAGCATCTTCGTGAAAACCATAATTAAAATAACTTCCACAAAAATAAATTTGTTCACTTTGATTCAAAATCGACAACTCTTTTTGCGCCTTTATGGCAGCTACATCAAACAAAGGATGTTCGTAATCAATGGTTTTCAGAATTTTATTTTCAGCGATATTTCCTGAATCATTAATAGAAACAAAATAATTTTTTTTGTCCGAAACTTGCTGCAAAGCGTTCATGTAATAAATGGTTGAAGGCATAATTTGATTGTTTTTTTCGTCCATTAGATAATTCCAAGCTGACCAGATTTTTTTATTTTTTGGCATCACCGATTCGTCTGTGTGCAAAATAGCTTTATTTTTTTGGTACTTGAAATTACTCAATATACGAAATTCATTTTCGCTTGGATTTTCCAGTATTTTCAATGCCTGATTAGCGTGAGCTGCAATAATAACTTTATCAAAAAATTTATTTTCACCATTTTTGAATGTCAATTTAACTTGATCGTTTTCTCGTTTTACTTTTACAACCGCATTATTTACGAAAACTTTATTTTTGAAAGATGCCATTATAATATCTCTGTAAGATTTGCTGCCATTGCAAACGGTGTACCATTGATGTTGCGTTTTCAATCCCAGAAATCCATGGTTTTTAAAAAAGCGAATAAGCGTTGCAGCCGGAAAATCAAGCATTGAATCAATAGGCGTTGACCAAACTGCGGCACTCATCGGAATTAAATACTTGTACAACAAATCTTTTTTATAGCCATTTCTTTCGGCATATTCTTTCAAGGTAATATGTTCCGAATCTTTGCTATCAAGTAGTTTAAGACTTTCTTCGTTAAAGCGATTTATTTGCAACAGCATTTTAATAAAGCGCGGAGAAAAAATATTTTTTCGTTGTGCAAACAAACCGTTTAAACTCGAACCACAATATTCTAAGTTTGTCGGTTTGTGTTGAACGCTAAAGGACATTGTTGTTTTTTTTGTTGGCACATTTAATTCCGCAAAAAGAGCTGTTAAATTCGGATACGTAACGTGATTGAAAACCATAAATCCTGTGTCAATAAAAATGTCTTTTCCGTCTTCAGTTATTGTTATAGTGTTCGTGTGTCCGCCCACGTAATCGTTCTGTTCAAAGAAAGTAATATCGAAAATTCCTTTCAATAAATGTCCGCAACCCATTCCGGCAATTCCCGTTCCTATAATGGCAATTTTTTTCATGCAAATGATTTTAAGAAATGTTCGATGGCGTAATCGCTCAGTTGCGCACTCAATCCGTTTGGGTTAAAATCCGCGCCATGTGTTGCCCAAGGCAAGCTTAATAAAAAATGAGGAATGTTATTTTCAGTTAATTTTTTTGAAAGTCGTGTGCTGTGTTGATAAGCTACCAACACATCTTTTTTTCCGTGAATGAGTAAAGTCGGTGGAGTTTTTGCATCCAGAAATTCAATAGGCGAAGAAGTAAAAAAATCTTTTTCGCGTGCTGCAAATGTACCGCCAATATAATCTTCCAACACTTTTCTGGAATCCATAACCAACGGATTTCCAGGTAGCGAATAACCCCAAACCATATCTGCGGGAGCGTAAAAGGAAATCACTCCTTTTATATTTTCGTCCTTTTTCGTGTAAGCGGTTAAAAGCGCAATTTCACCGCCCGAAGAACGCCCGAGTAAAAAAAGATTAGACGAATTCATATTTAATTCTTGTGCATTTCTTTTCAGAAAATCAATCGCTTCTTTAGTATCTTCAATGGCTGCCGGAAATTTATTTTCAGGTGCTAAACGATAATTAATAGCAGCTACCTGAAATCCTTTTTTTGCCAAGCGATGATTTAATCCTGAAATTTGTTTATTATCTCCGCTATTCCATGAACCACCATGAATCACTACAACGCAAGGCGATGGAGTGAGAGAGGAGCAATCGTAAAAATCGAGTTGTAAATTTTTTTCGTCTTTTGTGCTGTACGTAATTGTTTTTATAGACACTTCATTTACAGGCGTTCCGAAAAAATATTTTTTCAAAGAAATTATTTTTGATGATAAAGCGATTTCTTTTTCGAAGGCTAATTTTAATTTTTTCGAAATAGTTTTTTTTATCTTAAAAGCACTGAAAATAGGATAAGAAAGTAAAAAAACACTTGCTATTAATAAGTAAATAGCTTCAACAGAAATATGTTTTTGAAAACAAAAGAGAATACAAACAGGAAATATCAGTATAATAAAAATAAGGTTTCCAAACTCCGTTACCGCGATGGAAACTTTCCATAAAAAATAAGTGGGTGCGTTAAAAATAACAAGCAATGACGCGAGAAATAAAATGCTTACATAAATAATTAGTAATGTTGTTCCCAAAATTTATTTTTCTGAATTAACTATTTTTCTCCAACAAATAATGGCTCACCAACCATTCGTTGCCATTATTAAATCCCCATAATTCGGCACAAGACATGAAAAAAATGCGCCAATAAACAATCCATTTCAAAGCATTTTCTTTTCCATAAGTGTTAGAAAAAAGTGCTAAAATTTCGGTTTGGTTTTTATCCATATTTTGCAACCAAGCCTCTGACGTTTTTTGATAATGCTTTCCGTTTACGTGCCAATGTTTACAAACCTTTAAATGTGAATTGAAATAAAATAAAAGATGATCGCTCGGCATAATTCCGCCTGTGAAAAAATATTTTGACATCCAATCACTTTCATCTTTCACTTCAAATTTATAAGCATATTCTTTGTGTGTGAAAATATGCACGAAAAGTTTTCCGTCAGCTTTTAAAAAGCGATTAATTTTTTCGAGCAATTTTTCATAATTTCGCATGTGCTCAAACATTTCAACAGATATAATTCGATGGAATGTTTTATCAATTTCAAACACATTCATATCGGCTGTTATCACTTGTAAATTAAGGATATTTCGCTTTTTTGCTTCTCCGTCAATATGTAGTTTTTGCGTATTGGAATTGGAGACAACCGTAAAATTACTTTCTGGAAATTTATGCGCCATAAACAAAGAAAGAGAACCCCAACCACAACCTAACTCCAACACATGTTGTCCATTTTTTAAATCAGCTCTTTCGCAAGTTAGTTGCAACATATCGTCTTCCGATTGATCAATGTCACGCACATTATTTTTCCAATAACCGCTGCTGTATTTTAAATTTTTGCCCAAACACAATTCGTAAAACCGCGTTGGAACTTCGTAATGTTGTTCGTTTGCATCGATTGTATTTATGGCGATTGGGCTGTTTTTTAATTCTTCAATTAATTGCTTAAAATGTTCTTGTTGAAGCTCGGTATCGCCTTTGTTTTCCTCTTGCAAACGTTGTTTCAGCAAATCGCGAATGCCTTTTCGGATAAGAAAATCAGGAATTAAATTTTTTTCGAGCAAAGAATTATACCACATATAAAAAGTTTTTCTTAGATACGAATATTAGGACGAAGTGGATTTTATTTTCTTTTTGGAAGTGGAAAAAATGAACTTGTTGTTTGCTGATAAGCTCGATACGCATCGCCTTTCGAGCGAATACTTTGTTCTTCCGTCATTGGAATTCCGGTAACTTTGAATAATAAAAATAGCATCGAAAGTGGACAAATAATGCTAATCCAGCCGAAAGGCGAACCTAATGCAAACACAAAATAACTGACCCAAATTAGCCATTCAAAAAAATAATTTGGATGACGAGAATAATTCCACAAACCTTTATCGCACACTTTTCCTTTGTTTTCTAAATTGTTTTTAAAGACTTGCAGTTGCCTGTCTGCAACACTTTCGCCAATAATGGCAATAATCCAAAGTAAAGCTCCGAAATATTCTAAAAAATTAATTTTCGGATTGGGATTGATACAAATAATTAAAAAAGGAATGGACAAAAAGACATTGGAAATGGCTTGTATCTGAAAGAAAAGAAAAAAGCGAAAATTTATATTTGGCGACCATTCTTCGCGCAGTTGTTTGTAACGTCCGTCTTCCGTATGTAAATGACTGAAAATACGCACTAGTAAATACGTCCCGAGTCGTGCTCCCCATATAATAACCATTATTATTATCAGTATTTTTCGTTGCTGAAAACCGTTTCCGAGAAAAAAATAAATGAGTGCGATAATCGGAAAATTGTAGGACCAAAAAATATCTACAATTCCAGCATTTTTGAGTTTTTTTTGGAGCAACCAAACCAAAAAAAGCACGAAACAGGCTGCCAATAATGAGCAGCCAAGCATTTTGAAAACAAGATGAGTCATTTACCTAAAATTATATCAGGTAAAAATAGGTTTTTTTGAACACAAAAGTTAAGTGTTAAAACGGCACGACGGCACGAATCATTATTCTATTTTTCTAATTTTGATGATTTTCAAAAATCCGAGCAATCTTATAACTGGGTACGAAGGATCGAATTCAAACCATTTCTTAGCGAAATTCAAGCTGTTCGGGCTTTTGTGATGATTATTTTGGAAAAGTTCACCTAACATTAAAAAATCCCAAGGCAAAGAATTTTTAGAACGATCATCGTTATCGAAATTGCTGTAACCGTATTTGTGTCCGCACCAATTTACAATAGCTCCGTGAATTGGTCCCATTAAATAATGAATCGGCAATAACAAAAACATCCACCAATGTGTGGCGAAATGAATGTAAAACAAGGTGTAAAAAGTTCCAAAAGCGATGCGTGTTACCCACATATCCGAAATTTTATCAATAAGCGGCCATTCCGGATAATTACCCTGAAAAGCTTTGTCTGGCTCAATTTTGTGCATGACGTAATCAAAATAAATTTTCTTTGTTTCCCACATCATTCCGAAAACATCTTTAAAGAAATGGGGTGAATGCGGATCTTTTTTTGTGTCGCTGTAAGCGTGATGCATGCGGTGCATAATCGCGTAAGCACGAGGATTTAGGAAGGAAGAACCTTGCGTGATGAACGTCATAAAATAGAAAAAACGTTCCCAACCTTTGCTCATTGTAAACATTTTATGCGACGCATATCGGTGCAAAAAAAATGTTTGAAAAAACAATGATAAAAACCAATGCGACAGAAAAAATATTAATATAATCATAAGAGCGTTTCTCCTTTTTTTGAAATCTATCTGAGGCTACAAAAATACAATATTTCTTTGATTTTGCTCAATAATTTAGGCAGATGTAGAAATAAGTTCGCTGAATCTTTTTTATCCGAGCTTGAAAAATTATTTTTTGGAAGAGATTATTTTATGTTTGAAAAACACATTTGAAAAATTATTTTTTTGAAACGGAAAATAGTTTCTCGCTCAAAACTTTTTCCCGCTCCAAATTTGATAGGCTTATTTTTGAGCTTCCGTTATTGGGTACGGATAACATAATTTATCTAAAAATAGGTCTTGATAGAGAAATAGTTTCAGCATTTATTTTCGTCTAATCGAATTTACAAATGCAGTCCATTCTATCGAATTAATTCCACAAATCCTTTTTCCTGTTTAACAGTACCATTGACACCAGTGGCTTTCAGCATGTAATAATAGGTTCCTGCATTGGCTTTGTTTCCACTTGTGGTAAGTCCGTTCCAAGTTGCGCCAATGCCATTTAAGGTGTAAATTTTTATGCCCCAGCGATCGAAAATATCACAGGTCATACTCACGATTCCTGTTGTCCTTATAAAGAACAAATCATTTTTACCATCGCCATTAGGCGTAAAAGCATTGGGAATGTTTAGCGAAATTTGTCCAATAACTTCAAAACATTGTTTAACGCTGTCGGTGCATCCGCCCGCTTGCGCGATAAGAGTAACGCAATAACTTCCAGTATCTGCATACGTGTGCATTGGAGAAGAAAGGATAGAATTATTTTGTGCTCCAGAAAGAGGATCGCCAAAATTCCAAGTAATGGTACTTCCTGCCGTTGAAGTATTTGTGAAGTTGACCGTTGTATTTGGCAATACATCGCCAGTAGGATTCATTGTAAAGCTGGCTATCGGTGAAGGACTAACGGTAACCATAGAATCAATTGTTTTAGTTCCGATGCAACCGTTATTGTTACAAGTCATTGTTACATCATACGCTCCAGCGGAAGAATAACAATGCGAAGGATTGGTACTGGAAGAGGAATTGCCATCTCCAAAAGTCCAATTAATTGAGGTACAACTTCCAACAGAATTATCTGTAAAATTGACACAAAGCGGCGCACAACCAGAAGTTGGAGAAACGCTAAAAGTAACCACAGGTGTTTGACTAACTGTGATGGTTGTGATACTCGAATCGGGGCAAGCGCCACCTATTTTATACGTAATCGTAAAGGTTCCTGCTCCAGATACAGAAGGGTTAAATACTCCTGTAGACGTGTTTGTAATTCCTGTTCCAGACCATGTTCCACCGGGTGTTACAGCAGTTAAATTAACTGAAGAACCGTTTGTACATAAATTTCCTACTGCATTAATAGTTGTATTAGGAACGGCATTTACCACAATTGTTGTAGTGCTCGAATCTGCACACGCTCCTGAAATTTTATATTTAATAACAAATGAGCCAGCGCCTGCTGTAGCAGGATTAAAGGTGCCATTCGCTGTATTGGTGATTCCAGTCCCAGACCATATTCCACCGCTTGTAGCGGCAGTTAAATTAATAGCAGAAGCATCTGAACAAAACGGTCCGGCAGGTGTAATGGTTGTATTCGCAGATGAATTGACTACAATCGTTGTAGTACTTGAATCTGGACACGCTCCTGAAATTATATATTTAATGGTATAAGAACCAACGCCTGCTGTAGCAGGATTAAAGGTTCCATTCGTTGAATTGGTGATTCCAGTACCAGACCATGTTCCACCGCTTGTAGCAGCAGTTAAATTAATGGCAGGCGAGCTAAGGCAAAATGGTCCAGCAGGTGTAATGCTCGTATTTGGAACAGCATTTACTACAATTGTTGTAGTACTCGAATCTGCACAAGTTCCACCTATTTTATATTTAATAACGAATGATCCAACTCCCGCTGTGGCAGGATTAAAGGTGCCGTTCGCGGTATTTGTAATTCCAGTCCCAGACCATATTCCACCACTTGTAGCAGCGGTTAAATTGAGAACTGGAGAATTGGTACAAAATGGACCTGCAGGTGTAATGGTTGTATTCGCAGATGAATTGACTACAATCGTTGTGGTACTTGAATCTGCACAAGCACCTGATATTTTATATTTAATAATATGAGAACCAACGCCTGCTGTAGCAGGATTAAAAGTGCCATTTGAGGTATTGGTAATTCCAGTACCAGACCATATTCCACCGTTTGTAGCAGCTGTTAAATTAATAACAGGCGAGCTAAGACAGAATGGACCAACAGGTGTAATAGTTGTATTTGGAACAGCATTTACTATAATAGTTGTGGTACTTGAATCTGCACAAGCTCCTCCTATTTTATATTTAATAACAAATGATCCAACTCCTGCTGTGGCAGGATTAAATGTGCCATTGGTCGAACTTGTAATTCCAGTTCCAGACCATATTCCACCGCTTGTAGCTGCGGTTAAATTGAGAATTGGAGAATTGGTACAAAACGGTCCAGCAGGTGTAATTGTTGTATTGGCAGATGAATTGACTACAATCGTTGTAGTACTTGAATCTGCACAAGCTCCTGATATTTTATATTTAATAATATGAGAACCAACGCCTGCTGTAGCAGGATTAAAAGTACCATTTGAGGTATTGGTGATTCCGGTCCCAGACCATGTTCCACCGTTTGTTGCAGCTGTTAAATTAATAACAGGCGAGCTAAGACAGAATGGACCAACAGGTGTAATAGTAGTATTTGCAGTTGGTCCGACCGTTATTGTTACAGGAATCATATTTGTTCCTGGACAAGAACCTACGTAAAATGTAGTAGTAACTGTCAAGGCAGGAGAAGGAGTATAGTTTAAGCCTGTTGTAATTTCTGTTCCCGTAGTAGTAAACCAAGCTACAGAAGTTCCGACAGGTAAAGTTCCTGTTACTTTCGCGGTAAGTGTTACTGTATTTCCAGAGCATATTGTAGTATCATCCGCTGTAATGGCATAGGTACTAATAACACTGATAATACCTGCTCCGCCTTTCGTAGCACCATTTGGCGGAAATTGTGCCAAAGGAGGAGAATTGGTTGTACCGTTTGCACCACCCGCTACTGTTTCCGTAACTGCATTTGTTGTGGCAATATAGCCACCACCACCACCGCCGCCAGGACCTTCTGCTTCTTTTACCGATCCGAAAAAAGTCCCACTTTTTGAGATAACTTGATTTCCTCCCGTTCCTCCATCCGCATGAACGCTAATTCCTCCAGCAATTGTACCAGTTGACTGGATTATAATTGTTCCACCACCACCTGCACCACCTGCTCCATCTTGACCTGCGTAAGAACCAAATGCTGGATTTCCTTGTGCATTTTGTCCATTGGCTCCATCCGAAATAATTTGTCCGCCACCTAATACTTGCCCGTAACTAAGTACATAAATCATTCCACCGCCATATCCTCCAACACCTCCAAAATTATTGTCTTGGTGTCCTGCGCCACCGCCACCGCCTAAAAACAATCTTCCTGTGGAATAATCAAGTGGTCTTCCACCTAATCCTCCATTAGGCCTTCTCTGATCTCCTCCCCAGTTTGAATTACTCGGACCCATCGTAATCGGATTTTGGTTCGATCCTGACCATGAATAACCTCCGCGACCACCTCCAGAAGAAGTAAGTGAAGAAAAATTGAAATATTCCAAATTCCAAGCTGCAATATAATTAGCTGTTGATATATCTGGATTTCCTTTTCCAGACCACTGTGCAATATTACCAGAGTTAGAACCGCCACCACCGCCACAATTCCAAGAATTACCACCACCACCTGCATTCGCTGCGGCACCTCTGCAATATCTGCCACCATTGGGGTCGTAATCACTGGCGTAACCAGCAATGCCTTCTCCTCTCGCACCTCCTACATTCGTACTCTGACAAGCGTATAAAACAATTCCATAAACGGATGAATCGCTCGGAATCAAACCACCTCTAAAACCTAAAGCAGTTGTGTTAATTTCTCCACCTGTATTAATCGTTGTATTGCCTGAAACCTCTACCGCAACAATACCTCCTGTTTTGCTGTTCCATGGATCGCAGGAGAGCACGGAGGCGTTGTTTATTGTTAACGTAGAATACCTTGGCATGCGTACAATTTGTACTTTTCCAGTAACAGTATAATTATTTTTTAATCCACAACTTACGTTGATGGTAGTGCCATTTGGTACACTTGTTACTTGTAAAAACTCATTGTTTCCAGCATTGTTATAAGCTGTTATTGATCCCCATGTGCTATCAATAGGTAGTCCAATAGGATTGCCGGGAGGAGCTTGCAATGTGCCTTCAATACTCGCGCCTTGCATTTGAATAATCATAATTAAATCGCCTTGAGAAAGCGAAGAAGAAAATCGTCCATTACTATTTAAAGCACTATTTGCAACGGTTATAGAAGTATTTCCGGCAGTAGCATTTGCAGTAAGTGTGGTATATTCATTCACAATGGTATTGGCTGTCGAAACAGTGAAAGCCCCGCTTTTACCAGGCTGTGCCAGCAAAGTAGTGTATATTACAGATAGAAGGATAGAAAGGAGTACAGTTGCTTTTTTCATGGTTCAAAGATAAATAAAACCTCTTTGAGAGATATCAAAGAGGTTTTTAAAATAAGCTAAAAAATTATTTTTTGTCAGTGCTTCACTTAGTATTATTCGTCTTCGCAACATTTGTTTTTTTACTTTCTTTCGAGCAGCATTTCCCTTTGCTGCAACACTTTCCTTTTTTGTCGGAGCAACAAGCTTTTGTTTTAGTGTCTTTTGTAGTTGTTTTGTCGCCTACTGTTTGGGTAACTGCATGCAGCGTATAAACAGGAGTAATAGTATGTCCTGAAATGCTTCCAATCATTGCTGAAAGCGCGAGAATTAACAATATTTTTTTCATAATTGTAGAATTTATTTTTTCGTAAAGATAAATTTTTTTGCTCTTGAAAAATTATTTTATCACCATCATTTTTTTTGTCAAAGATACCGTTTCTGTAGAAAGGCGATAATAATAAATACCACTACTCAAGCCGCCAATATTGAAATTATATTGATGACTTCCCGATAGCTCTTCTCCATGCGCAATAATAGCAATTATTCTGCCGTACAAATCATATACACTTAAATCAACCAAGGATTTTTGTGGTAAATTGAAAATAATGCTAGTCGTCTGTGTTGCTGGATTCGGAAAATTCTGTTCTAATACGACACTTTTGCTGGATTGATATTCGGTTACACTCAATGGCACAGACGTCATGTATTTTACTTGTGCGCTGTCAGCGCTTGCTTCTAAATCAGCTAAGCTATCTCCAGCGATTAAGGCAAATGCCACAACGGCAGTATCTCCCGGATTTAAATTAAAAGGTCCAGAACTAACAACATCTGCAATGTCGTCTCCAGTAGGCTGCATGCCAGCTTTAGCACGATTGCTCGACAATACTTTGTATTTCTCAGAAATGGTAAAACCATTGTAGATATTTACGCCGCCTGATCCACTACTATCATTATCAATTGCGTAATGCATCACAGGTGCTGAATGGCTGAGTAATTTTATTCCTGTGTAAATAGGATGCGCTCCTACATAATACGCATAACCCATTTTTTCGATGGAATCAAATTGCGCTCTGTCTTGATTATAAGTACTATCTGTAATATCCCAATCGGCAAAAATACCTGCAAACATATTTTGTAAAGGAGCCGTTCCCGTATTTTTAATTTTATATTGAACAATCACATATTTCAGATTTCCAGGAGTACTCCATGCGTAAGCATTGTGATGTACTAACACTGGTAATGGAGTAGAATTTCCATTGTCATTAAATGTTCCGTCTAAATCAAAATCAGACACTTGAGTAGGAATAATGTTGTGTACCGCTACCATGGATTGAAAATCATTGTCAATCGAGCTTCCTGTGCCTCTGTCCATATCTGACACATTTGGCGTAGTAGCAGAATCGCCAATCATCAAACCTGCCTCGTATAATAAAGGGCGACTGCCGTTATAAGTAAAACCAAGTCCTTGTGTTTGATTGTTTCCATCATAACCAATAAGTCCTTTGCTGGTAATAGTTGTAGCAATATCATTGATGGTAACATTGATGTAATCTACATTCACAATAACGGAAAAATAATAATTGCTGCTATACATTCCATCCTTCATATTAATGATAAAATTAATAACTTGATTGAGTGGGGCACTCGGTTTAATAAGCACTTCAAAAGGGTTTGAAAAATTATTTTTTACGCCCAGTGTAGGTATCGCGCCAAGCGTAGCTGTGTTGGAAAGAATCGTTACGTAAGGAGATGATCCATCCGTAAGGGTTGCAATTAAATTAGTAGCAGGCGCTAAGTAATTAGTAAAGTTTCCGGTAATGCGCAACGTATCGTTGGCAGTAAATACATTGTCATTATTATCGGTTATCGCTTGGTTGCTAAATTCTACCGAAGGAGAACTTGTTTGTGTGAGCGCTTTATACATATTTACTCTGCCATATCCCAATTCATTAGGATAGGAGGGATTGTCAGCCGAAATAGTATCACAGGTAACCTTTAATTGCTCACCCACTTGCAAACCAGAATAGCTGGGGAAATAGGATTTTATAATGGCTGCTACTCCTGCGGCACAAGGCGAAGCCATAGATGTTCCCGAATCATACGAATAAGAATTTCCAGGCCAAGTGGAATAAATATTTTCACCAGGAGCGCATACATTAATTTGATATCCATAATTGGAAAAACTGGATTTTGCATCTGTATTTCCTACCGAAGCTACATCCATTACATATTGATAGGAAGCAGGATAAAATTCTTCGTTTAAGCCATCGTTGCCAGCAGCTGCTACTACTAAAGCATTTTTGTTGATGGTTGCATAATCTACAATACTTTGTCCGTATGGGCCACCTGCGACTCCACCCCAAGAACAATTAATAATGGCACAACCGTGAGCTGCTGCATATTGTATTCCTTCGTAAGCAGCAATTAAAGTTCCGCTGGCATCCGAAATTTTAACAGGCAAAAATTTACATTTAAAACCAACTCCTGCAATACCATTTGAGTTATCAGTAGCAGCATCCGCTATCCCAGAAACGTGTACTCCGTGAGGATTGGATTGCCAAGTAGGATTGTTATTGTTTTCTGCTACATCCCAACCGTAATGATTATCAATATAACCATCACCATCATTGTCGATACCATCAATAGGATCAGCATAATTTATTTTAATATTACTTTTTAAATCCGAATGTGTCAGTTCTACGCCAGTATCCACAATACCAATGACTACATTAGTATCACCTTCTTCAATTCCCCAACCTTGTGGCGCTTTGATTTGAGGTAAGGCATATTGCGAACTGTAATCGGGGTCGTTTGGAATAATGTCGCATAACTTCGGGATATAATGTGGCTGTACGTATTCAAAAATTCCGACAGCATATAAATGATTTATAATGTCTTCAATTGGCAAATTGGATGTGTATGTGATGCGATAGGTAAGTGATAAATCCGCATATTTTTGCCCTAATTTATTCACCGCTCTTTCAGGCGGAAGCTCATTTGGAAACTGTTTCACAACTGCGCTTACGCCTATCTGCGAAAGCATTTGATTCAAATAATGATTGTTGATAGCGTTGCTTGTACACAAGGAACGATATTGCGGTTTTACGGCAGCCATCAAGGTATTGGCGGTATAATCGCTTTGGTAAACGCCAGCAGGCATCGAAAAATATTTTTTGGCAGGTTTCATCAGCAACGATTTGTTTTGTGCTGTAACTGTGGTAGACAAGATGATAAAAGCGCCTACAATTTTGCTAAAGGTATTTTTTGTCATGTGAAAAATTATTTTTTCGAGCGTTTAAAAGTAAGCTCTTTTATCTTGAAAAGCAAATATATAAAGTAAATTTTTTTTCATAAGGGACGAAGAAACTACCTGCTGAAAAAATATTTTTTTGAACACTATTAAACATCTTATTTTTTAGGACTTCAAAAAAAATAAACAAAAAAATGGGTTTATTAGAAAATTTTTCAGATATTTCGCCTCAAATGTTTCAATTGTACAAACGCTATTTTTATATTTGCATGCAAATAACTACCATAAATGTATGGTGATACTTAGAAAAATAAAGTTGTTGCTTACTTCTGGAGTGTTCTTAATGGTAACAAATGTTGTTGCTCAGGATATCCACTTTTCGCAATTCAACAATGCGCCATTGTCTATGAATCCTGCGCTTACGGGCGATTTTGACGGACAATTTCGAGCCATCATCAATTACAAACAGCAATGGTTACCTTATACCACGTATGCTGCTTCTTTCGATTTTAAAAACTTATTACAAAATTCTCCGCGTGTTTTTTTAGCACCAGGTTTATCTATTTATGATGATAAAGCCGGCGATGCACAATTGGGTTTAATGCAAGCTAATTTAAGTTTAGCAAGCGGTATTCATTTGGATTTACACAATGATTTAGCACTTGGTTTTGAGGGTGGATTTGCACAAAGAAGTCTTTCCTTGGGCAGCCTTACTTGGGATAATCAATTTGATGGCGTGAAATACAATTCCCTGCTTCCTTCTGGTGAGCATTTGACTGCTGCTGCACTTAATTATTTAGATTTTGGAACTGGCTTAGATTGGCGTTTTTACAAACCGGCTTATAACTCTACTTCTCACGACGCTTTGAGTGCTAATTTAGGAATTTCGTATTCGCATTTTAATAAGCCCAACATCAGTTTTTATTCTTCTCCCAACGAAACACTTTATCCAAAATTAGTGGTACACGGTACAGCTACGTTCGACTTCAAAAATTCCAACGGTTCTCTTGTTCCTGCATTTTATTATGCCAGTCAAGGTCCATCAACGGAATTAACCATTGGTACAGGAATTAAAACACAATTAAAAATGAAATCCCTTTACACGGGTTACGTGCGAGAATCCTCTTTGATGTTTGCCGGTTATTATCGAATAGGTGATTCCTTCATTTTTCTTACTCAGTTAGAACTTAAAAATATTGGTTTCGGTGTAAGCTATGATTTTAATTTTTCTGATTATGAAATGCCATCTCCTTTTGGAATGGGCGGTTTGGAAATATCATTAAAATACATTGTTCCAACCTTAACACATTACACCCACAGAGGTTCTAAAGCTAAATTGTAAATTGTTTTTTATTTTCTGACAAAATTTTATTCTAAAAAAGGGCTTTGAAAAATTAATTTTTCAAAGCCCTTTTTTAATGAAAAAATAATTTTAATGAATCAGTTTTAAGTATGCATTAAAATCCCAGATTCCTCCGTTGAAGCAGCCATCGTAGTAATACGTCATTTTCATATTGAGGATAATGCATAAAATAATCAAGATGAAAATTAAGGCTTTGGAAATTTTTTTTTCGGAATGATGCAAGCAATATCCAAATGGAATCGCTAAAATCGGATAAAAGTCAATGAAACTGCGTGAACCCAAAGAGCAACCGAACCACCAACACCACCAACTGGCAAAAATATAAGTTGCGAAAAGAAATAAAATTCCGATGAGCCAGCCGTTTAGTGCTGATTTTTTGATCATCCAAAAAATACCGAAGATACTGATGAGTAGGAGTGGAGCGAACAAAAATAGCCCGTTGTTGGTACTAAACCAAAGTTTTAAAATTTGCGGATTTTTCCAATAAATAAAAGATTCGTTGGAGTACGAATACGTAATGAAACGATGAAACGTTTCTTTCCAATAAATAAACTGTGGGATCGCTACAAGAATTGCTGCTAAAAGCATCCAGAAAAAAATCTGAAAATGAGTGCTCCAAAAAAATATTTTTTCGCGCAGCTTTTTTAGAGAGTTTACATCGTACAATAAAAAGAAAAATAAAAGAATAAAATTAGTTGGACGAATAAAAACGATCAGTGCAAACGTAAAGGCAATTCCGATACAATTTTTTACTGTTTGTTTTTCGTAAAAAAATGGAATTAAATACAGAAAAAGAGAAAATAAAAAAAACGTATAAACGTGTGACATTCCTTGCCGCGAGATAGAATAGAAATATAAATTAGTACCTAAAAAAAAGGCAAGTGTTGTAATAAACGATTCGATTGGGCGATAGAATCTGCTAAGAAAATGATATAGTAAAAGCAGTCCGAAACAAGCGTAAAAAACACCAGCCATCATAATTGCCCAATAATATATTTTTGAAAAACCGTCTGCTTTAAATCCGAAACTTGGAGCCAAATAATTGGCTGTCAAAAAAAAAGGAGTTTGCATTAAAGCTACGCCACACAAATATTTTGTATCTATTTTATTACTCACTTTATCAAAATGAAAACCATTTCCGGTAATTGTATCTTCGCCATTTGGAAAGGCTTTCGCGTTGTTTCCGTAAATGTACCACATCGGTAAATAAACATAATAACCAGCAGCATCTGCAAAAATCACACTGTGATAATCGTTGTATTTATGCCGATTTTGGATATTAAAAGTCAAGAAAATTGTAATAGGAAGGAGCAAAAAAATAAAAACTTTTCCGAAGAATGATTTCATTGAGAGTATTTGTGCAAAAAAATATTTTGATTTCGAGCCAGAGTCAAAGATAATAGGTTTTTTTTAATCAATTTCAAGTGAATTTTTTTTAAAAAAAAAGAATGCTTTTGAAATTTCTTTTCGAAGATTAAAACTACTTTTGTAAAATGAGCGTAGATGAAATTGCTTTACAGGAAGCCGTAAAAACGTTGAAATCAGGCGGAACTATTTTATATCCGACGGATACAATTTGGGGAATTGGCTGTGATGCAACCAACAAGAAAGCAGTCGAAAAAATTTTTTTTGTAAAAAAAAGAAATGAATCTAAAAGTTTAATCGTGTTACTTGATCGCCCCGAAAATTTGAATAAATATATTTTGGATGTGCCAGCACTCGCGTGGGATTTAATCGAATTCACAGAAAAACCGCTTACGATTATTTATCCGAAAGCGCGCGGTTTTGCACCCAATGTGCTTGCCGAAGATGGTAGCATCGGGATTCGAATTACGAAAGATGATTTTTGCCGAAAATTAATTCAACGGCTCGGAAAGCCAATAGTATCAACATCTGCCAACATTAGCGGAGAACCTTCGCCCGCATCTTTTTCGGAAATTTCTTCGGCTATTTTGAACGGCGTAGATTATGTGGTACATTCGCATTCCGAAAAAAGAAATACGCAAGCCTCTGCTATCATTCAGTTAGGGCTTCACGGTGAAATAAAAATTTTGAGAAAATAAAAATTGAAAGCATTCACAGAATATCTCCAACAACCTGTTTTTAAAGCCATTTCAGAAGCTGCCGACGAAATGCACGCAGAGGTTTACGTGGTGGGCGGATACGTGCGGGATGCCATTATGCAACGACCCTGTAGAGATATTGATGTGGTAGTAATTGGCAATGGCATTGATTTAGCGCATAAAGTGTCCGAGAAATTTTCGCCCAAACCAGAAGTGCATTTTTTTAAAAATTTTGGAACAGCTCAATTAAAAACGCCAGATTTTGAAGTAGAATTTGTGGGTGCTCGCAAGGAATCCTATCGAGCAGAATCACGAAATCCTCTGGTGGAACAAGGCACTTTGGAGGACGATCAAAACCGCAGAGATTTTACGATTAATGCCTTGGCAATTAGTTTGAATAAAAAAACATTTGGGAATTTATTGGATTCATTTGGCGGTGTAAACGACATCGAAAATAAAATTATTCGTACGCCGCTTGACCCAGATATTACTTATTCTGACGATCCTTTGCGGATGATGCGCGCCATTCGTTTTTCTTCGCAATTAAATTTTGAAATAGAAAAAAAATCGTTGGACTCGATTGCGAAAAATGCCTTTCGGATTAAAATTGTTTCGAAAGAGCGGATTGCGGATGAACTGAATAAAATTATTCTTTCTCCGAAACCCTCGGTAGGCTTCAAATTATTGTTTGATTCGGGTCTCTTGAAAATTATTTTTTCACAAATGACTTTGTTGTACGGCGTTGAAACCATTGACGGAAAATCACACAAAGATAATTTTTATCATACTTTGGAAGTGTTGGATAATATTTCTAAAAACACGGATAACCTTTGGCTACGTTGGGCTGCCATTTTACACGATATTGCAAAACCAGCAACTAAACGTTTTGAAAAAGAACACGGCTGGACTTTTCACGGACACGAAGACAAAGGTGCGCGAATGGTACCAAAAATTTTCGCTGATTTGAAACTTCCTTTGAACGAAAAAATGAAATATGTTCAGAAAATGGTTTTGCTACATCTTCGACCAATTGTGCTTTCCAAAGAAATTGTAACGGATAGTGCTGTACGCAGATTGCTTTTTGAAGCAGGTGAAGAAATGGACGATTTGATGACATTGTGCGAAGCCGACATCACTTCAAAAAATGAAAATAAGGTAAAACGTTATCTCAAAAATTTTGAAATTGTTCGCGAGAAAATAAAAGAAATTGAAGAGAAAGATAAAATTAGAAATTGGCAGCCGCCCGTTTCTGGAGAAGATATTATCAATACGTTTAATTTGAAACCAGGAAGAGAAGTAGGCGTTTTAAAAACCTTGATACGAGAGGCTATTTTAGATGGTTTGATTCCGAATGAACGTGAAGCAGCGTTCCAATTTATGCTTTCAAAAGGAAAAGAAATGGGCTTATAAAAGCACGTTGAAAAATTATTTTTTCGAAGTGCTTTTTTCGCGTTCAAAAATAAATTGTAATTGAGCAACGCTATTTTCCCAATTGTATTTTTTTACAACAAATTGAAATCCGTTAAGCGCAATTTCTGCTGCTTTTTCAGGATTTTCGAGTAAATATAAAATATGTTTGGCGTATTCTTCTGGTTCATCGGCAACTAAAATTTCAGTCCCGTTTTTTGCGCCCAGCGCATTATTAGCAAGTGAAGAAGTAACACACGGAATTTGCATTGCCATCGCTTCCAATAATTTATTTTGCAAGCCAATACTAATTTGCATCGGCGCGACCAATATTTTTGATTTTGCGAAATTTTTGCGAATATCGTTCGTCCAGCCACTTACAAAAACAAATGGAGATTGCAATGCAAGTACTTTAGAGGAAGGCGAAGCTCCCGAAATAAGTAATTTTGTTTTCGGTAATTTTTGATGAACTAAAGGGAGGATTTTTTTTACTAAATAATCCACGCTTTCTACGTTTGGTGGATAATTCATATTGCCATTAAATAAAATTTCAAATTTCTTTTTCTCTTCAGAAGGCTTAAAAAAAGAAAAATCTACTCCGTTCGGAATTACTTGTATAGCTTGCTTTTCGAAATGAGGAATGAAGTTTTTATCCTGCTCCGAAATAATAATTTTTTGATCGAACGAATCAAAAATATTTTTTTCATACTTCATTAATCGTTTGTATTCTATTCCAAAAAAAGGTTTTAGAAAAACAGATGCTTTTTCTTTTCGCCGTTCCATTCCTTTTGAAAAAATATCCATATAATCCAATGTTTTCGGAATGTTTGAATAATTTTTTACATATTCACTGGTGCGGATTAATTGACAATAAATATGTTCCGGTTTTTCTTTTTGAATGAATGAATCGAATTCTATCTGCGCTTTTTTGAAATAAAAATATGCTACTTGAAAAGGTAATCCAGTAAAAAATCCACGCACTAAATTCCAAACTATTTGAGGCTTTGAGAGCGAAACGATTTTTATTTTGCTGCAATATTTTTTTAATTCATGGATTGCATCTTTGTGCAAAGTACCGTCATTAATGGCAAATAGAATAATTTCATTTTTTTTAGCTAATTCTTTTAGCTGATTGTATGCACGCAATTTATCACCTTTTTCAAGCGGGTAGGGCACTCTCGACAAAACAATCAGTAATTTCACGTTGTCGTTGGATTAAGAATCTCTGAATAAAATTGCGTCAGTCGAAAAATTATTTTTTTGATGTCATACATTTCTTCCGCCAATTTTCGCGCATTTTCGCCTGTGTTTTTTAAAAGATCGGCGTCAAAAATTATTTTTTCAATACATTCAATAAATTCTTTTGGCAAATTAGCGATGAAAATATTTTTTTTATTCTCGTATGAAATTCCTTCAGCAGCAATGCTTGTAGCAATAATTGCTTTTCCGAGTGCCAAACCTTCTATAATCTTCACACGAATTCCGCCACCTGAAAACAAAGGAACAATCATAACGGATTTTGATTGTATAAATGAAATTGAATCTTCAATTTCTCCTGCTACAAAAATATTTTTTTTAGCTAATTTTAAAAGCCAATCAGGCATGTTTCGTCCGGCAATATAAAATTTTAAGGTTGGATTTTTTTCATGTAATTTTCCCCAAACATGATCAATGAACCAACGAATTCCTTCTTGATTTGGCATCCAATCCATTGCGCCTAAATGGAATAAGGAAAAAGGTTCTGCAACTTCTGGTTTCGGTTTTAAATGCTCAATATCAATGGCAAATGGAATATGTTGAATTGATTTTTTGCATCCTGATTTTTTAATAATTTCTAAATCATCCAAGGTAACAGTCGTAATTCCATCCACACGATTAAATTGTTCCATCTCGTATTTTTTTAATCGCTTTGAAAGCAATTGTAAATATATTTTTTTGAAACTGTTTTTTTCGTTTTCAGCCAATCGTTCCCAAATAATATGTTCCACGTTGTGTGCGCGCAAAATTATTTTTGCTTTTGAATTTTTTCGTATTGTTTCCAAATACGGACACATAAAAATGCTTTCCAGTTGAATAATATCAAATGTGTTTTTTTGAAGTACTTCGCTTAATTTCTCTTCTAATTCTTTAGAGTAAAATCGTGTTACGTTGTAAGATTTGGAGCTAAACAAATTTAAAAAAGCAGGAATTGTTTTTACGTCAGTATCCACGAATATAGCTTCAATATTGGTCTTTTGAAGATATTCTGTTGGTAGCGAATTTATTTTTGTAAAATGTTTAGGTGTATTAATGGCCATTATTTTCAGTTCGTGACCAGCTTCCAACAAACCCATCGAAAAATTGTGAATACCCAAACAACCTCCGTCTCTCGGCGGAAAAGGCATTTTGTTGGAGAGCTGAAGTATTCGCATAATTTTTATTTCGAAACTTTTATTTTCTTTTGAAAAATTCTCTTAATCGGAGCAATATATGTTTCGATATCAAAGAGCGAAGAATCTGCTGTAGCTTTGTAAGTAAGAAAAACTCCAATTGGTAAAAGAACGGCAGATGCAAGCCACATGCCTTGATAAACTGGTAAAACTTGTTCTTTTGCAAATTTTTCTCCAATAATAGAAACCACCCAAAAGATTACGAAGAAGATAATGGAAACGACAGCAGGCATACCTAACCCGCCTTTGCGGATGATTGCGCCAAGAGGTGCTCCAATAAAAAACAAGACCAAACAGGCAAACGACAAAGTGTATTTTTTGTGCCATTCAATTTTATCGCGCACCACGGCATCGTTGTTATTACTCAATTCTTGTTGTGTTGCTTCGAGCGTTGCCTTGGCGCTTCTGACAATGTTTGCAGAAGTTTCTAAAATTTTTAATCGTTCTCCTTTTGGAAGTTTTGAAAAATAATTTTCACAAGTTAAAATAGGCAAACTATCTTTTTTATCCGTATTTAATTTGATAAATAAATTGGTTTTACTGAGGTAATCGGTACGCAATACTTTTGCTAATTCATCCGTGCGTTTCACTTGCTTTTTTTGTATTGAATCAATGGATTCCTGCAATTGGTGAACGTTTAACATCTGATAATCACTTTTAAATAAATCTTCGTTGGTACGTGTTAATTTAAATCCAGACAAATCGAAACGAATAATTTCTTCGCCAAATTTCTGTGTTAGCATGGGATGCGTGATTCTATCTTGTTGAGAATTTCGAATTTCCTCGTAACTATTTCCATCTCGTAAAGTTAAAATCAAAAAATTTTTATCTGCGGAAAGTGCCATTTTTCCAGACTTTGCCAAAATGACTTTGTAATTGCCTTCGTTGGTGGTATGGTCGTAAATCATTACATCGTGAATGCCTTGTCCGTCGGCATCTTTTTTTCCTACGCGAATGCTGTATCCACTAATACCATCGTAAAAAACGCCTTCTTGAATATTCAATGCAGGCTTGGATTGGCGAATATCCCAAAGTAAAGATCCCATTTTTAAATTCACGAAAGGCAGTACATTATTTGAAAAATAAAAAGCAGAAACACTAATGATAATAGAAGTAATAATTAATGGTTGCATTATTTTTTGCAAGGAAAGTCCAGACGATTTCATAGCTGCTAATTCGTAATGTTCGCCCATAGTTCCGAAGGTCATAATGGAGGAAAGTAGGATGGCAAGTGGTAATCCCAAAGGAATAAGCGTAATGGCAGCGAGAGCCATAAATTTTGTAATTACTATCCAGCCCAAGCCTTTTCCCACTAAATCATCCACATAGAGCCATAAAAACTGCATCAACAAAATAAAATTGGTGATGAAAAACGTGAGGATAAAAGGTCCTAAGTAAGATTTTAAAATAAATTTATGAAGTGTTTTTATCCGCATGAATCATTGGGACTTTGAAAAAATATTTTTTCGCGAAGTGTTTTTTCTAACTTTAGCTAAGATGAAATAAATTTTCAACACCCGGATAACGCTCTACCGTAAAGCCTTCTGCATATTTCACATTGATAATTCTGCCCATATCTGCAGCGCGTTGATAAATGTGTTCCAAATAATCTTTTGATGAAATAACAGTTTCTGGCTCCTTTGATTTTGGATCGTAAAACTGAGAAGAAAATGCTTTAATTGCTTCCATTTTCTGATCGATAAAATCACTTATATCTACTACAAAATGTGGCTCAATATTTTTATATTGAATGTAATGATACACTGCTTTTGGTCGCCAGGCTTGTTGT
The DNA here is from genome assembly GCA_039924845.1 of Bacteroidia bacterium. Taxonomy (NCBI): domain Bacteria; kingdom Pseudomonadati; phylum Bacteroidota; class Bacteroidia; species Bacteroidia bacterium. Next base: position 18,609 of record JBDTAC010000018.1, on the reverse strand, counting down.
TGCTGACCATTTAATTCAGTTTCAATTTTTCGTAAGCCGGAATAAAAACAAGCTTCAGAAACAAGTGTGGAAGCTTTTCCGTGATCGGGATGACGATCGTAAATAGCATTCGCCAATACAATTTCAGGTTGGTATTGTCTTATTTTTTTAATGATTTCGAGTTGATGTTTGCTATCATTTACAAAATAACCATCTTCCATTTTTAAATTATCGCGTACGCTTGCCTTTAATATTTTTCGAGCATTTTCAGCTTCTATCAAGCGCAGTTCGGCACTTCCGCGTGTTCCCAATTGACCCATCGTTAAATCCACAATACCTGTTTTTTTTCCTATTGCTGCGTGTTTTAAAAGTACGCCAGCGCACGATAAATCCACGTCATCAGGATGCGCGCCAAATGCTAAAATATCTAATTTCATATTTAAAAATTATTTTTTTTAACCCAGTTTACGATTCTTTCAGAAAGCGGATCTTCATTGTGGGGAGCCATGTCCACCAATTTTCCGTTCTCGTCAATTAAGTATTTTTGAAAATTCCATTTTACTTCGCTGTCCATTAATCCATTTTGACATTTCTCTGTAAGCCAATGGTACAAAGGATGAGCATCTTTCCCTTTTACGATAATTTTCGACATCACCGGAAAAGTAACGCCGTAATTCTTCTGACAAAACGTTGCAATTTGATCGTTAGTTCCAGGTTCTTGCGCGCCAAAATCGTTCGATGGAAAAGCAATTACTGCTAAGTTTTTATCTTTGTATTTTTCGTGCAATTGCTGCATCGGAGCGTATTGTGGCGTGTATCCGCATTCAGAAGCTGTATTGACAACCAATACTTTTTTTCCTTTGTAAATAGCTAAATTTATTTCTTTTCCTTTGTTATCAAGGACTTTAAAATCATGAAATGTTTTCATCGTTTGAAAAATTATTTTTGAGAAGTTAAAATTACGGTTTTTTAACGAAACAGTATTTAGCCTCCGAATAATCTGAAAAGCCTGTTATTCTCGAGCAAAGCGTATATTAATGCGATGTTCGGAACAATGAGATTAAAAATAACAACAAAATGATAGCGCATCGTTGGTCCTTCCAATATAAAATTGAAAAAAGGCAATAGTAGCAATAAAGCTGCTACGGAATAAACACTTTCGGAAGGTCGTTCTTCCGCAATTATTTTTCCATTATTGAGCACAGAAACATTCATAATATCATGAAAAAAATGTGTTTTTTCTACGATAACGGAATCTCCTTTTTGTACAAAAAAGAAATCCATACCATTTAAAATCAGCTTTTGTTTATTAATAACAATCGTATTTTGATACTCTGATTGCAAGCCTTCTAGCGTTTTTGACTTTTCTACTTTTAACAATTGTTCTTCAATAATTGTTTTCTGTTTTGCATAAGGCATCACATAATCAATAGTGAGTAAAGTACCTGTTAAAATGCACAATACAGCGCAAATAACAGAAATTTTATAGCGAATACTTTTCTTAAATTGTTGATGGTAAATTAGTTCATCGACGCGCTCTTTTTCAACTTTTTCTTTTGCTAGTTGTTTCGCTTTTTTGATGCGCTCAGAACGTTCTTCGCTTGTTTTAGGAGCTTGATAGCCTCGGTGTTTTTTAGCTTCCGAAAAATTATTTTTTGGAGGGTCAAAATCCGAAGAGGTTGAAATTCCTGAATTTACACGCGTATTTTTCAATAATATCCGATATGCAAGAGAAATTTCCTGAAATTTCTCTTTAGCATCTGCCGAAGAATTTTTATCTGGATGGTACGCCAAAGCCTTTTTTCGAAAGGCTTTCACGATTTCTTCGCGAGAAGCATGAGGAGAAATGCCTAATATTTTATGATAATCTTTTGGCATTGTGTTTTTTTAAGATTTCAAAAATACGGTTTGAAAAATTATTTTTTTGAATGACTATTTATGATTCAAAAAAACGTAGAACATATAAACTTAAAACTTCGTTTATTGATTACTATCCATACGCGTTACGTGATGCACGCCACTAACTTTTGTTAATTTTTTCATCAATGCCGTAAGGTGATTGGTGTCGTGTACAAAAACCATCACCGTTCCTTCGAAAGTGCCGTCGTTAGAGTCGAAACTGATGGAGCGCATATTTACGTTTAGCTCGTTAGATATAATTTTTGTGATGTTATTTACAATTCCCACTTCGTCGATTCCCGTAATTTTTATTCCGGCAAGGAACGAAATTAATTCTTGGCTCGTCCATTTCGCTTTTACAATTCGGTATGCATAATTCGACATTAATTGAATGGCGTTCGGACAATTAACGCGATGAATCTTTATGCCTTCACCCACCGTAATAAATCCGAACACGTCATCGCCCGGAATCGGTGTACAGCAAGGAGAAAGCTTGTAATCAATCTTCTCCATGTTTTCGCCCAACACCAATAAATCTGATTTTCCTCGAGCAGTGGTAACCAATTGCTCCAAGGTATTTTCTGTTTTTTTAGCGCTTGGAAGCGGAATTTGTTTGTCTTTATTTTTAGTAAAATTTTTCAGTAATTTTAAATCAATACTTTCTTTGGCTACACGATAAAAAAGCTCCTGACTACTCTGTAATTTATAATAATTCGCAACAGCATTAATATTTTGTACGGTAAAATCCAATTTCACATGATTGAATTTTCGTTCCAATATTTCTCTTCCATCTTCTGCAATTTTTCGCTTTACTTCTTTGAGTGCATTTTTAATTTTTGATTTGGCGCGCGCCGTAACTACATATTGCAGCCAATCTTCTTTTGCTGTTTGTTTATTAGAAGTTATTATTTCCACTTGATCACCGCTTTTTAGCTTGTAACTAAGCGGAACGAGTTTGTGATTTACTTTTGCACCAATACACTTTTCTCCCACTTTCGTGTGAATGTCAAAAGCAAAATCGAGCGCAGTGGCATTCGCTGGAAGGGTTTTCATTTCTCCTTTCGGTGTAAAAACAAAAATTTCTTCGGCAAATAAATTCAGTTTAAAATCATCAATAAAATCCATCGCATTTTCTTCCGGACTTTCCAACAACTCACGAATTCTGCGAATCCAATCATCCAATTGTGTTTCGATTCCGGAACCCTTGTATTTCCAATGCGCAGCATATCCTTTTTCTGCCAATTCATCCATACGCTCGGAACGAATTTGAACTTCCACCCAACGTCCCAAAGGTCCCATTACCGTGGTGTGCAAGGATTCATAACCATTTGCTTTCGGTGTCGAAATCCAATCTCTGAGACGATCTGGATTTGGATGATAAAAATCTGTAACAATGGAATACGCCCGCCAACAATCAGTTTTTTCATCTTCTGGAAGAGCGTGTAAAATAATTCGAATCGCAAATAAATCATACACTTCCTCGAAAGGCACACTTTTATTTTTCATTTTATTCCAAATGGAATAAATGGATTTCGGGCGACCGATAATTTTAAATTTCAAGCCTTGCGCTTCCAATTCTTGTTTAATCGGAACAATAAATTTGTTGATAAAACGTGTACGTTCGGGCTGTGTATCTTTTAATTTTTTGGAGATAGAATCAAATATTTCCGGCTCGGTGTATTTTAATCCGAGGTCTTCCATTTCTGTTTTGATGGCATTTAGACCCAAGCGATGCGCCAAAGGGGCGTATAAATAAAGTGTCTCAGAAGCAATTTTTAATTGTTTTTGTCGCGCCATGGAATCGAGCGTGCGCATGTTGTGCAAACGATCGGCAAGCTTTATCAAAATCACACGCACATCGTCCGAAAGCGTGAGTAACATTTTTCTAAAATTTTCCGCTTGTAAAGAAGAAGTTTGATCAAAAACGCCCGAAATTTTTGTAAGTCCGTCAATAATTTTCGTAACACGATCACCAAACAAACCTCTGATGTCTTCCAGACTCATATCCGTATCTTCCACCACATCGTGCAAGAGCGCGCAGACCACGGAAGTAGTGCCCAAACCAATTTCTTCTGCCGCAATTACGGCAACAGCAATTGGATGATAAATGTAGGGTTCGCCCGACTTTCGGCGCATGTCTTTGTGCGCTTCTAAGGCTATATCAAAAGCTTTTCGAATGAGTAATTTATCACCTTTTTCGAGTCGGCGTTTGGATGCGCGCAACAAGCCACGGTAACGTTTTAGAATTTCTTTTTTTTCTTGTTCAATATCGATAATCGGCTCTGTTTGTGGCATAAGGTCAGTAAAAAATTATTTTTCAGATGTGTAAAATTAACATTTTATTTTTGGTGAAATTTATTGGCTTTGAAAAAATAATTTTTCGAAGCATAAAAAAATGGTTTAGAATTCGACTTCCAAAAAAATAATTTTTCAAACGCGTTTTTATTTTATTGAAAATCAACTACCTATCATTTATTTTAAATTATATGTATGGACATATAATGTTTATACGTACATTTGTATTCGATTTAATTATCAGTCATGGAATTGGAAAAGGAAATCAAACAATCTAAATTTAAAAGTGAACATCACAAAATGCTTTTAAACATTATTTACACCGGAAGTTGGTTGAATAATTCCAGTATTAAACGCTTTAAACCATACGGAATTTCACCACAACAATACAATATTTTACGAATTTTGCGCGGACAACATCCTAAGCCAGCATCGGTAAATTTATTGATAGAACGCATGTTGGATAAAAATTCGAATGCTTCGAGATTGGTAGAAAAATTACGTCAAAAAAAATATTTAGAACGCGTTATTTGTGATGCAGACAGGCGCTCGGTAAATATTCTCATCACAAAAAAAGGATTAGATTTATTAATCGAATTGGAAAAAGGAGAAAAAGAAATGAAAAAAAAATTCTCGCACATCAGCGAAAAAGAAGCTTCGGAACTCAACAGGATTCTCGATAAACTTAGAAAATAAGAAATAAATAAAAACAAAATAAACCTTAAAAATCAACACATGAAAAATTTAAAAAGAATTGGAACAATTATTTTCGCGTTGCCATTTGGTATTTTTGGAATTAGTCATTTGATGATGGCAAATAACATGAAAGGTATGATTCCGTCGTATATTCCAGGCGGAATTTTCTGGATTTATTTAACTGGAATCGCTATGTTGGCAGCTTGTATCGCGCTTATCATCAACAAAAAGGTGAAACTTACCGGACTTTTACTCGCAGCCTATTTATTAGTGATGATTTTGACAATGCACTTGCCAATGTTGACTAATCCGAATCCACAAATGGCGCAAATGGCTGTTATGGAAACACTAAAAGATTTGGCTTTACTTGGTGCTTCTTTATTGATAGCCGGAACAGCTTCTGAAAAATAATTTTTAAACCAAACAATTAAATTCAAAAATTATGAGCACATATTTAGAGAAAGAGTTGCTTGTTTCTATCGGACAGGAACATTACAAAACAGTTATCACGAGCGGAAAACATACATTTTCTGCTGACGAACCTGAATCGCATGGCGGAAGCGATACAGCAGCAGGTCCGATAGAATATTTATTAGCTGCATTGGGATCTTGCACCGCCATCACGCTACGTATGTACGCCGACCGAAAACAATGGGACGTTGAAAAAATAAATGTAGCATTGAATTTAGAAACAGTAACGGAAGGAAAAGAAACTACGATAACGCGTTTAAAAGGAAATGAAACCACGATAACACGTTTAATTTCTTTCGAAGGAAATTTGACAGAAGAGCAAAAACAAAGGCTTTTAACTATTTCAAATGCTTGTCCTGTGCACAAAATCTTGAGTAATCCAATAAAAATAAACACATCTATAATTTAAAAAAACGTGAAAGAAATGCATTTAATTGATCCAATAAAAAATCGTTACAGCCCGATTATTTTTGAAAACAAAGACATCGAAAAAGAAAAAATGGAACTTCTTTTTGAGGCTGCTCGATGGGCTGCATCCTGCAACAATGAACAATCGTGGCGATTTATTTACGCGCATAAACATCAAACTGAATTGTATTCAAAACTATTTGATTGCTTAGCGGATTTTAATAAAGCATGGGTTGTGAGCGCTCCTGTATTGATGTTGAGCATTGCGAAAAAAAACTTTACTTATAACGAAAAACCAAATCCGTTTGCTATGTATGATTTAGGACAAGCGGTGAGCAGCCTTTCTATTCAAGCTTCTTCGATGGGGCTTGCCATTCATCAAATGGGTGGTTACGATGTGGAAAAAGCGAAACAGGTTTTTAGTTTGGGCGAAAGTTTTCAGCCGGCAAGCATGATTGCAATGGGTTATCCAGGAGATATCAATCAATTATCTGGCGCCATGTTGGATAGAGCAAAAAATCCGAGAGCCAGAAAAAATGTGGAAGAAATTTTTTTCAATCAGGCTTCTGTAGAATAAATTTTACTCTAACGAATCAAAAATGGATAGATAACTATTGAGATTTAGGTAGAGGATATCTGTCTTTAAAAGAAAGAGGACGACTCGCTTTTAGTAAATGGAAATATATTTTACAACCATTTTTCTTTTTTGTACCATTCAATGGTTTCACGGATACCATTTTCTAAATTATAATCTGCTTTAAAATGAATATCGTCTATCAATGGTTGAATATCGCATTTCCAGTTAATACTTTCCAGTTCATTCACCTTTTCTAAATTAAAAATCGGAGTAAAACCTGTAATAAATTTTGTAGACTCAGAAAGGAATGCAAGAGGTTTGACTATACTTACTGGTAATCGCATTTTGATCGTTTTTTTTTTGAGCTGCGTTTTAATAATATTTCCAAGCACACTTCCATCGTAAAAGCTTCCGTCGGAAATAAAATAACTTTTGTTTTTAATATTTGATTCTATTAATTGAAATACTACGTTGATAAGATCTTTTACGTAAATAAAAGTAAAGTATTGCTTTTTGAAGCCGATGAGCATCTCAATATTTTTATTAATTAATTTGAAAATAGTTAGCATATCCTTGTCTCTTGGTCCATATACCGCGGTGGGCCTGATAATAATAAAAGGAAACTCTTGTAAGCCAGATAAATATTTCTCCGTTTCTAATTTACTTTTTCCGTATGAAGTAATAGGGTAAGGAGTATCTGTTGTTTTAACAACAGATAGTGAAGTGGGGTTACCTGGACCAAAAGCAGATAGGCTACTCATGTAAATAAATTTTTCAGGTATCTTATTCAGATGAATAAGCGTATCAATTAAATTTTTTGAGTAGTGATAATTAACAAGAGAGTAATCTGTTCTTGTTTTTGCTTTGGTGAGTCCTGCATTATGAATAACAATATCAAACCGAGAAGCTTCTGACATTTTTTGATTCAGCGAAACGGGATTAGAAAAATCCAATTCAATTAGTTTTATCCGCTTATCATGAAGATATTGCGTATTACTCGATTTTCTGACGCTTGCATATACCTCGTAATTTTTTTTCAGTGCTTCTTCAACCAAAAATCCGCCGATAAACCCCGTAGCTCCAGTTATTAGTATTTTTTTCATTTCAGCTCTGCTTCATATATCCTATACTTTTTATAAGGGGTACCCTTAATATTGAGCATGGCTTGGTTCATAAGAAAATTATTTTCGAGAATCCAAGATGCTTCTGCTGCTATGATATTTTTCTTTTTCGCTGTAATAATATTCCTACCGTAAAAACAAGCTTCAATACCGAGCTTTCGATAACCTTCAATTACCCCTAAAGTAAGAACACGAACAGCATTCACCTTCCTTTTATTTAATAATAGTTTAAAAATACCTGTGGGAAATAGTCGTCCGTTTTTAATAGTTTTTAATATCTGGTTCAAATCTGGAATACAAAGAGAGAACCCAATTCCTTTTCCTTTGTACTCGGCAATATAACAAAAGTCAGGGTCTATAATCATCTTCATGTCTTTTGCCATAAATCGAAATTCGTCATCTGTCATTGGTACAAATCCCCAGTTTTTATCCCAAGCTGTATTATAAATAAGTTTTATTTTTTCAATCTCCTCATCAAATTTTTTCATGTTAACGGTACGTATCATGATATCCTTTAGTTGTAACCTATTTTCCAAAGTGGTTAATAACCTTACTGTTTTGTCCGATAAATCCTTTGTTAATAAATGATAGGCTATTAGATCCATTTTCTTTTTGAATCCATATTTTTCCAAAAAGGCTGGATAATACGCTTTGTTATAGGTCATCATAACAAATGGAGCAGAATCCGTTCCTTCTATAAGTACTCCACAGGTTTCATTGGTTGAGTGATTGACAGGACCAACTATTGAAAGAAGCCCTTCTTCTTTCACCCAATCAGAAGCAGAATCCAGTAATTTCTCAGCAACTTCAAAATCGTTCACAACATCAAAGAAACCAAAAAATCCTTCTTTTTCCTCTGTGTACTTAATATGATTATTATTTCTTATTGCAGCAATTCGTCCAACGATTTTAGTTCCCTTAAAGGCAAGAAACAAATCAAGTTTAGAATGTTTGAAAAACGGATGTTTTTTTGGGTCTAAAAGTTCTTTTTGTGCCATGAAAAGTTCGGGCACATAGTTTGGATCATCCTTATATAAGTGATGTGGAAAATCAATAAATTGTTTTAATCCCTTTGGATTAATTACTTTTTTTATAGTTATCATTTCAAATAATAGTTTTTGTGTTTGCTAATACACCAAGTTGCTTAGCCACTTTATTTATTTTTTCTATTGCGATGTCAATTTGATCGATGGAATGTGTTGCCATCAGAGAAAAGCGTATAAGAGAAGAATCACTTTTTACGGCCGGAGAAACGATTGGATTAACAAAAATTCCTTCGTTAAATAACATTTTCGTTAGCAAAAACGTTTTAATATTATCTCGTATGTAAATCGGAATTATGGGTGTTTCCGTTCTACCGATATCAAACCCAAGTTCTTTAAATGATTTGATGGCGTATTGAGTATTAACCCAAAGTTTTCTAATTCTATCTGGTTCTGTTCTCATTATTTCAATTGCTGCTAAAGCACACGCAGCGTTGGCAGGGGAAATACTTGCACTGAAAATGAGAGAACGAGAGTGGTGTTTCATGTATTCTATTGTATCATTATTCCCAGCTGCGAAGCCGCCAACAGTTGCCATTGATTTACTAAAAGTACCCATGATCACATCCACTTTGTCTGTCAATCCGAAATGAGAGGCTGTGCCAGATCCGTTTTTGCCCAAAACTCCAATGCCATGTGCATCATCTATCATAATGTTAGCAGAGTATTTTTTTGCAATTGCTACTATACTAGGTAAATCTACAATATCTCCTTCCATACTGAAAACTCCGTCACAAATAATAAGCTTGATTTTGCTTGGATCTAAAGATTGCAGTTGTTCTTCTAACGAATCCATATTATTGTGACTGAATTTGGACACTTTTGAAAAAGAAAGTCGGCACCCGTCAATTATGGAAGCATGGTCATATTCATCAATAATAATGTTATCATGTCTCCCAGTTAATACTGAAACTGCACCAAGATTGGCTTGGAAGCCTGTACTGAAAACAATGGCCGATTCTTTGCCTACGAAATTTGCCAATTCACTTTCCAGTTGAAGATGCAAATCTAAGGTACCGTTTAAGAAGCGTGATCCTGCACACCCAGTTCCATATTTTCTAACAGCATTAATAGCTGCCTCTTGTATTTTAGGATGATTAGTAAGTCCAAGGTAACTATTGGAACCAAACATAAGAACTTTTTTTCCCTCAATAATGACCTCGGTGTCTTGCATAGACTCTATTGGTCTGAAGTATGGATAATACCCTTCTCCTTTTACTTCCTTATGAGCAGTAAACCCTTTCATTCTTTTTAGCAATGCGTTCATTTTTCTGTTTTATTGGATTTTATTTAAAAGGATATCTACAATTGGCAATTTGGTTGAACATAAGGAAATCAAACCTTACAAAGGTTCTTTCACTAATACTCAACTATTGCGGCAAAACTATTTTATAAATAAATTATAAAATATGATTAAAAACATATTTTTCGTTTTTATTACCAGAACGATATAGAAAATAGATTCATAATTTCTACCTTTTTGTTGAAATACAATTGGTAAAATATCTTTTTCTATAGGTTATTATTTAACTACAGTTGGAGATTTTATAAATTTGTAGGCAGGGACTTATTAGGGATATAAAGACTTGTAAAATGAAAATAATTTAAAAGTAGCAATAACAATATAAAAAACATTTGAAGTGTTAAAACGAAATTTTAGAAACAATGTGGATAAAAATGGAAAGAGGTGCAGTTATTCAGATAACTTATATATTTATAAGCTAAAGCGGTACGCTTTTATTTGAGGATCCTATATGGAGGTATTAAAATTTCTCTAATTCTTCGTACAATTCTTTTAATGGCAATCCCATCACATTAAAATAAGATCCTTCAATTTTTTCGATGCCGATATAGCCAATCCATTCCTGTGCGCCGTAAGCTCCAGCTTTGTCGTAAGGCTTATAATGCGTGATGTAAAAATTTATTTCTGTCTCCGATAGTTTTTTCATAAAAACATTTGTCTTCACAAAAAAATCAATCGATTTATTTTTTGTTCGTACGCAAACTCCAGTAATTACTTCGTGCATTTTTCCGGAGAGTAATCGTAACATTCGTTGCGCATCTTCAAAATTTTCGGGCTTATTCAATACTTGTTGATCGACCCAAACAATCGTATCCGCAGTAATTAGAAGCGTATTGTCTTTTAATTCGTTTTTAAAAGCAATTGCTTTTTTTTGACATAAATAAAGAGGAATCTCTTCGCGCTGAAGCGTTTCAGAAAAAGATTCGTCCACGTCTTTTGTTTGAACTTCAAATTCTAAACCCAAATCTTTTAATAAAAATTGTCTTCTGGGAGATTTAGAAGCAAGTACAATTTTATATTTTTTTAGCTGATCAAAAAGCATTTATGGCACTTAACAAAATGTAACTAAACACAAATAAATAGCTTATTCCAAGCAGCATAATTCCTTTTAAGGCATTGCCTGAAAAATGAAATTGTTTTTTTTCTTTCGCGAAAAATAATTGAAATCCGAGAAAAACAAATGGTAATTGTAAAGCAATTAAAAAATAATAAAAAGAAAATAAATCATTCGATTGAAATTGCATTTTTTGTAAATACGCAATTGAAAATAGACAGAAGAAAATAATCAGTAAGGCAACTGATTTTGCAGCATTCATACCCCAAGCAATAGGCAAGGTATTGCAACCATATTCTTTATCGCCTTCCACATCTTCCATATCTTTTATAATTTCTCTCAATAAAGTAGTGATAAAAGCAAAAGCGGAAAAACCGAAAATCCAATGCCAAACATCGTTAAAATCCTTTCCCGAAACTCCCTGCGGAAGATACTTTTTATAATCCAACAATAACTCGTAAATACCTACCATTAAAGGAACACAAGCAGTAAATAAAGCAATAATAAAATTGCCGATAAACAATTGATATTTAAACGAAGTGGAATAATACCAAAGCCCACCAGCACACATAAAATAAATCAAACCGAGTTTCCAAATACCTACTTTATAGGAAATAAAAAGTCCGATAGCGATGCCTCCAACATTAAGTATTGCATGGGCTGCCATGGCAACACGTCTTTTAATTTTTGTGCCTACTACCACCTCTTCTGGTTTATTTATTCGATCGATTTTTCCGTCAAAATAATCATTGATAATATATCCGGCAGCTGCAATCATTAACGTTGATAGCACAAGTAGAAAAAAATCAAAGCCGCTCATTTGGAGTTCCACGCCCTTTGCTTTTAGAAATGGAAATAGCAAGCACCAGCGCACCATGTACTGTGTAAATGCGATGATTAATAAATTAGGAAAACGAATGAGTTTAAAGAAGGAAATCATTTTAGGATTATTAAAAATAAGGGATTATTGCCATTTATCTTGTGCTTTCAAAACTTGTTCAATCACATCTCGCACGCAACCGTGTCCTCCTTTTTTGGTAGAAACATAAATAGAAATAGCTTGAATTTCGTACGCCGCATCTACAGGACAAGTAGGTACGCCGACTTTTTGCATCACTTCATAATCTGGCATATCATCGCCCATGTATAAAATTGTTTCTGGGTTAATTTTATGTTCTGCTATGTAATCAGAAAAAACTTCCATTTTATTTTTTGCTTGCATAAAAATATTTTCTACACCTAATTTTTGCAAACGAATTTTTACTTCTTCAGATTTTCCACCACTGATAATTGCCAATTTCATTCCTTTTTTAATCGCCAATTCAATGGCATAACCGTCTTTGATATTCATCGTTCGTACTTGTGTTCCATCTGCCATCAGCGTTACGGTTCCGTTGGTCAATACGCCGTCTACATCTAAAATAATAGTGGTTATTTTCGGTAATAATTGTTTGAAGTTTTTTTGCATTTAAAAAATTATTTTTTCGAGACGAAGATACTGAATTTGTTATTCTTTTTGTGCAATGCTTTTGCTGATAATCGTGTAAATTTCTTTAGCTGTTTGATTGTTTTTCAGCAATTTCAAATGCGAATCCATTATTTTTTTGTCTTTACGGATAGCAGGGCCTGTCTGCATTTCAGCCGGCTGTCCGGTTTTAATTTTTGAAACAGTTTCTTCCATTAATGGAATTAAAAGTGAAAAATTTATTTTTTCAGAAGTCGTTAATTTTTCAGCAATTGAAAATAAATGATTTGGAAAATTATTTACGAAAATCGCCGCCAAATGGAGTATTTTTCGTTTCTCAGAATTTATTTTTTGAACTTTTTTACTAATGCTTTTTGCCAGTTGAAAAATTATTTTTTCAGTCGCTTTATTTGAACCTTCCACGCAAATAGGCACTTTTTGCATGTTTATTTTTCTATTTTTCGAAAACGTTTGTAGCGGATACAAAACGCCACAGTCCGAAAAATTATTTTTCAAAACGCTTAAAGGCAAGCTACCGCTGGTGTGCAAAAAAATCTTGTCTCGAAAAATTATTTTTTCGCTGAGCTCTTTTACAGCATCATCGTTTACTGCAAAAATGTAAATATCTGCATCGGGTGTAATTTTTTTCAGATCAGAAATAGGTCTTGAAAAAATATTTTTCGAAAGCGCTTCCGCATTTTTTTTTGTACGACTGTATACTTGAACAATCTTATGACCTTTCGCTACAAAGGCTTCCGACAAATGCGTTGCCACATTTCCGGAACCAATCATCACGATTTTTAAAGCTTGTTTGTTTGAATCGTTTTTCATCGAAAGAACATAAAATTATTTTTTGATCTTGTTACTTTTCAGTCGAGCGCGAATGGCAATAATAGTTCCGATAACCATGATAATACAGCCCATCCACAACACATTGATGAACGGAAAAATAATTGCCGTCATCACAATATAATCTTTGGCAACTGATTTTTTTTCGGCGATGGAAATATCAATTTTCCCATTTTCGGTATTTATATTCAGGAATCTAAATTTCAATCCAAGTTTTTCTACGGTTGTATCCGAAACCTGTAAATAGCCGCCTTTAATGATGTACAGCGGTTCTGCATAATATACCTTTTTATTAAAATCATACATTTTTAATTTCACGCCCAGTACAATATCCGAATCCGATAAATTATATTTTTTCTTATCAATGTGTGCATCAATGCTATCTAAAACAATCATTGCGTTGGACGAAAACATGGTATCACCAATGGCTACCGTATTTTTTTTAGGATCGTTAAATTCACCAGTATTAACGGGCGCGTTAATGTCGTCCAAATCAGCAAAGGTGATGTGCGTATAAATATCTCTCGTCAAAAAACGTTTGGTGGAAGGCTCCGCGACATTTCCCATTTGCGGATTGAGTTGTATCAAAGGATCGAGCGAAAATGCCAATGTGTACTTTCCATTTTCTTTCGTAAAATATTGTACATGGTATTTAATATTTACGCCATTTTTTTCCTTACCTGTATAGGTTACAAAATAATTTCCCATTTTAAGCGTATCTCCAACGGTCATTAAAATATTGCTGTTGTCGGAAAAATCTTTTCCTAAACTCGCAACACTTTTTCCAGAAGTATTGGCTGAAATAACTTCTTGTTTGGAAGTAGAAATTAAAGCGCCTAAAATAACAAGCGCAAAACCGATGTGAGCAATGGAAGATCCTGCTTTAGAAATTTTTCCACCAAGGATTCGAATAACATAATCGAAGTTAGCAAGTACGGCAAACGTAGCAGAAAAAAGTAAAGCGCCGTAAAAAACATTTGTTACGGGTAAATATAAAATCGCGCAAAGCGAAACTGCTAAAGACAAGAAAAACGAAGGACTTATTTTTTTTAGAAACGATTTTAGATCGGTCTCTTTGTACTTAAAAAATTGTCCGACACCTATCAATAACGTAACTAAAAATGCAAATGGGACTTGCCACATATTGTAATGTTCGATGCGGTTTACAGGTTCCGCTTTGTTCATGTGAAACAATTTATTGGTAACCGGAATGGAAGTGGTTGTCATAATTTGAAAACACGAAACCAACAAAACCAAAGCACCAATAAACATCCAAAATTCACGAGACCATATTGCTTCTTCTTCAGTTTCTTTTGGGAAATTTTTCGCCAATCCGAAAAGTACCAACACAATGGTAATAAGCCCAAACAGAAGTAAGGAAATTATTTTTACATTAAAAGAGTAAATGCTAAAATTAAACGTAGCGCCTGCAGCCAATAAAAATGCAGAAGCAACGCCGTAATAAAACCGTAAATTTTTATTTTGCATCAACATCAAGGCAGAAAGCCAAACAAAAAATAATAAATAAATGAGCAATTGTCCGGATAAACCTAAATCAGGAAACGAGTGAACAGAGGTTTTTCCGAGAATACCACTTCGAGTTAAAAAAGTAGCATAAACAGTCAATATAAAAGCGATCATTGGCAACAAAAATGTACTCAATAAGGATTGCTTTCTATTTTTATAAATGAGGAGAATATGTCCGGCAGCTACTAAGACAATCCAAGGTACCAATGCTGCATTTTCCACTGGATCCCAAGCCCAAAAACCACCAAAGCTTAAGGATTCATAAGCCCAAGCGCCACCCATTAAAGTTCCAGTGCCGAGTACCATTACGCCGAAAAAGACCCAAGGCAAGGCTTTCGCTTGCCATTCGCCTAATTTTTTTCTCCACAAACCAGCAATCGCAAATGCAAAAGGAACAACAGTGCTGGCAAATCCCAGAAATAATGTAGGCGGATGAATCGTCATCCAATAATTTTGGAGTAAAGGATTTAAACCTCTTCCGTCCAATTGTTTTAAATAATTGGGATTTTGAAAAAGAGGAATATTCGCAAACTGCGAATTTTCGCGCAACAGCGAAGTAAAAGGATTACTGCCGATGTGAATTCCGTGAATGTACAAACCCAATAACATGGAAGCCAAAAATGTTTGAACCAACGCAATGACTGCCATTACAGACGATTCCCAATCTTTAGCTGTGCGAATTAAAATGTTTCCCAACACCACTTGCCAAAAAGTCCACAGCAAGAAACTGCCTTCTTGTCCTTCCCAAAAACAGGAGAGCACATAACGCATCGGCATTATATTATTAGAATGTTCCCACACATAATAATATTCATAATAATGATTGAAAATCATCGTAAACAAAGTAACTATAATGCCGATTACACCTAAGGAATGTAAGCGAAACGCAATACGTGCCGTTTGTTTCCAAGAATCTTTTTCGAGTTGATTTTTCTCCGCTAAGAAATAACAAATAGCCGCCAATAAAGCGCCTACAAAGGAAAGTAGCACAAATACATTTCCTATTCTACCTATTAAAAGATGTTCTCCGACGTACTGAATGTTTTGCATTTTATGAATTATCTGCTCGCTTCTTGGGGTTTTCCATCGTTGTATTTCGATGGACATTTCATCAACACGTCCGACGCCACAAAGTCTGCGCCTTGCGCTTCTCCAATCAATACAATTTGTTCGGAGCGTTCAAAATCTTGCGGTTTGCTTTTATGAAGAATCACTTTTCGTTCCACGCCTTTATCATCCTTCATGTAAAACGTAAATTGATTTGGATTTTCCTGCGGATTGTAAACCATGTCTTTGCTTTTGTCCAATTTCCCGACTACGTGATAAACAGAGCCTTCGTTGGCAGAAGCTTCCGTAAAATTGGCGTACGTATTGTTGTTGGAAAGTGACGTAATTATAACTCCGATGGCAATGGCAATTATGGCAATGCCGGCGATGTGAATTTTTTTCATTTTTTGTCTTTACTTTTTAATTCTTTTTCTATCTCCGAAACTTTTTTATCTAAACTGATTAAATAAATAACAATGCCTGTAAAAATAATTAAAATAACGGCGAGCACCACGTAAATTTTTCCTGAAGCCCGCATTCCATCAGCCATTTCGACAGGCGCTGTAGCTGTACTATCTTGTGCGAAAGCAGCAAATGCAACGAACATCAAAAAAAGTGTTGTGAAAAAATATTTTTTCGAGCGAAGTTTTTTATCAATCATTGTAATACAATTTTCGTTTTATTTTTTCTATTCTTACGCGAATGGTTGTTATCCACCAAGCCAGCATAACCCAGCCGATAACGGCAGGATAAAATACGATGCGCATATCGCTGTTTAAATCGTATTTATTAAATCCTGGATTTCCACCGTTTCCGGGATGCAAAGAATCCACGTTGTGCATACGCGGATAAATCAGTAAAAAAACAATCAACATAATGTATGCGAAAATATTATAAACGGCAGATATTCTGGCTCTTTTTTGTTCTTCATCAATAGAACTTCTTAAAATTAAATACGCTACGTAAATAAGCATGGATACAGCTGCTCCGTCTAATTTCGGATCGTTAATCCACCAAGCGCCCCACGTAAATTTTGCCCACAAAGAACCGGTTGCCAATCCTAAAAAACCGTATAAAATACCCGTATTAGCGGCTTGCGAAGCCAAAATGTCTTTCTTAATATCATTACTGGAAAGATACAATAAGCTTTGCACAAGCGAAACAGAAAGAATAAAAATCATCCCGAACCACATACACACGTGAAAATAAAGGTTTCGAATGGTTTCGTGAAGAATGGGTAAACGCGGAACCTTGTGTAATAATCCCATCGTAATCACATAATACAAAAGCAAAACAGTGATTATTTTCCAACCATTTTTTTTGAGAAAAGAAGGATTTTTTTCTTGCGTCGATGCCGTATTTTTACTCATCAAAAAAATATTTTTTTAATCGCGCCAAAGGTATGGAAATAATAAATAAGAAAGTATGACAATAATCAGATTTATAAGTACCAAAACGAGTATATAATTGTAACTCACCGACAATGCCAAACCATCAATCGCATTTTTCGAAACCTTCATCAAAGCCAATAACAAGGGCATTAATAAAGGGAAACTTAAAATTGCCATCAAGGTAAAACTGTTGTTTGTTTTGGACGCAATGGCGGAGGTCATGCTTAAAATAGCTGCAAAACCTGTGTTTCCGATTAAAATAACGAATAAAAACAAACCAATATTTTGAACCATGCTTCCTAAAAAAAGTGCGTAAAAAGCAAAGCATATCAAGGAAAGCACGATCATCATCAAAATATTATAAATAATTTTTGAGAGGATAATTGCTTGCGGACTGGCAATGGTATAATAATAAAGTAAGCGACCTTGTTTCTCCATCATAAAACTTTTTGAAACTGCGTTAATGGATGTAAACAGCATAATAATCCAAAACAACGCATCCCAGGTTCCAGCATCTACAATGGTTTTAAAGCATAAATAACCCACAAAAACCGTTGCCACCAAATACAATATAATGCCGTTAATGGCATATTTTTGGCGCATTTCCAGCTTTATTTCTTTTGCAATAAGGTATTTTACACTGCTTAAAAGAGGCATCCGAAAAAATATTTTTTCAAAGATACATTTTATCAATTGTGCGTTGAAAAAATATTTTTTTGAAGAGTCGATTCAGTATTAATTATTTAGTTAATGCTGAACAATTATTTTTTGTGTCTGAATAAAATTTCCGTTGCTTATTTTCGCTAAATAAATTCCGGAAGGGAGTGCATCGGTAGCAATAGAAATTGTTTCTAACCCTTTTGAATCAAGCGAGAAAGTTGGATTTGTTTTTTCTATTTCTTCGCCCAATACATTGTAAAGGGTTAAAAAAATATTTTTTTCAGGTGTCTTATTTATGAATGTAATACGACAAAAATTAGTGCAAGGATTTGGGTACGCAAAAATATTTTTTTCAGAAGGAATACCAGTTATTTCGTCAATACCTACTAAAATAATTCCTGTTGCATCGCCGTTACTGTCGGTTTTTATTGTGTAAATATTTTCGGGACCGTTTCCATAACTGGCGGTTTGTCCGGTTATAATAAAACCATGATCTTTTGTATTGTTGATGCAATAACCAATGTCATCATTTGTACCTCCATAGCCTCTGGAATTGACATAAAAGCCACTGTTATCAAATTCATAAAAGTGATAATCCTTCATTCCTGCTCCAAAGCTTTCGCTATATCCCAAGCAAATAAAATTACCGTTGGGTGTTTGTGTAACAGAATAAGCACCATCATCAATAGTTCCTCCATTTTTAGCCGTCCATAAAGTATCTCCGTTTATATCACATCGGATAAGGTAAAAATCCTTTCCGTTGGAGCGGGTTTCTGTGTATCCAGCGCTGATAAATTTCCCGTCGGCTGTTTGTTGTCCGGAAT